>DBFOPE010000205.1:0-9028 GCA_048429085.1 Collinsella sp. | reverse complement strand
GAGCGTCCACAGCAAGGCCCATGGCGGCCGCAATACAGCACGCCAGAACGATCGATTTGTCGAAAAGCCTGTTCATACGGGTATTGTACGCGAAGCCGCGCGTGGTGGAGGGACCGCCTGCGCAACCGTGACATTCCTCCCACGCGGCAAATCGGGGACGTCGGCAGGCCACGCGGCCAAGCCTCGCACTCGTGACAAAGCTCACTGGTGCGCGCCGGCGGCTCCTGCGATGATGCAATCGTACCGGGCCACGACCAACAGAAGGGCCGCCTCATGACAGACATCGTCCACGTCGAAAACCTCGTCAAGCGTTATGACGATCTTATCGCGCTCGACCACTTTAACCTGAGCATCGCCCCCGGCGAGATCTTTGGCCTGCTGGGTCCCAACGGCTCGGGCAAGACCACGTCCATCAACTGTATCCTGCAGCTGCTTGCCTACGACAAAGGCACCATCGAGCTCTTTGGCGAGCCCATGACGCCCGCCCGCTACGACCTCAAGCGCCGCATCGGCGTGGTGCCGCAACAGGTGGCGGTGTTCGACGAGCTCACCGTGCGCGAGAACATCGACTATTTCTGCAGTCTCTACGTCAACGACCGCAAGCGCCGCCGCGCGCTGGTGGACGAGGCGATCGACTTTGTCGGCTTGGGCGACTTTACGAAGTTCCGCCCCGGCAAGCTCTCGGGCGGCCTGGCGCGTCGCCTCAACATCGCCTGCGGCATCGCGCACAAGCCCGAGCTCATCTTCTTTGACGAGCCCACGGTGGCGGTCGACCCGCAGAGTCGCAACGCCATCCTGGAGGGCATCTGCCGCCTGCGCGACGAGGGCGCCACGGTGGTGTATACCAGCCATTATATGGAGGAAGTCGAGCAGATCTGCAGCCGCATCATGATCATGGACGGCGGGCGCGTGCTGGCGCAGGGCACCAACGACGAACTCAAGCGCATGATTCAGATGGGCGAGAAGATCGTGATCGAGGTCGGCGAGGTGCCGAGCGCGGCGCTCGGTGCCGTCGCGAGCCTGCCACATGTCCTGGACCTGTCGGCGACGGCGGGCCAGCTCACGTTTTCGTGCGAGGCGAGCCCGCATAGCCTGACGGACATTCTCGATGCGCTGCGCTCGCATGACGTGGCGCTTGGCCGCATTTATTCCGAGCCGCCGACCCTCAATGACGTGTTCCTCGAGATCACCGGCCGCGAGCTGCGCGACTAGGGGGCAGTCATGTTCAAAACCATCATCACCACGGTCAAGACGCTGCTGCGCCGGCCGAGCACGTGGGTTTGGGGCGCTGTCTTTCCCGTCGCGCTTTCCACGATGTTCATGTTTATGTTTGCGAACCTCAGCTCCGACGGCACGGTCGACCCGGTGCCGGTTGCTGTCGTGGCGGATGAGGCTTGGGACGCCTCGACCTTTAAGGACGTGGCGACGTCGCTTGCCCAGGAAGGCGACGACCGGCTGCTCGAGATCCACGAGTGCGATGACGCAGCCGATGCGAACCGTGCGCTTAAGGCCGGCGAGGTTGCGGGCATCTATACGGTCGACGATGCGGGCACGCCCAAGCTCACGCTGCTATCGAGCTACGACAGCTCGCGTGCCTCATCGGTGCTCACCGACCGCAGCATTCTGGAGACGGTGGCAAGCTCGTATACACAAAATGCCGAGCTCATGTCCCAGATTGCCCAGGACAACCCGGCGGCGCTCGCCGACTCGGAGGCGGTTGCGCGCGCCCTGTCGCTCGAGGGCGGCACCCGCCGCGTAAGCCTGACACGCACCACGCCCGATGGCACGGTCATCTACTACTACGCGCTCTTTGGTCTGGTGGCGATGATGTCTGCCGAGTTTGCCGCCTTGAGCGTTGTCGACCTGCAGCCCAATCTGTCGGGCCTTGGCGCGCGCCGCTGCGTGGGCGGCCTTTCCAAGACGGCGTCGCTGGCCGGCATTTTTGTCGGCTCGTGGCTGGTCTCCTTCGCCTCGATGACGATCGCGATCGGCTACGTGCGCCTGGTCGTGGGCGTCGACTTTGGCGGGCGCGAGGGGCTGTGTTTGGTGGGCGGCGCCGCTTCCGCGCTTGCCGCCACGGGCTTGGGACTCTTTGTGGGCACGCTTCCCGTTAAGGGCGGCAAGGCGTCCAAGTCTGGCATCCTCACGGGCTTTGCCACCACGTGCGCCCTGTTCGCCGGCCTCTACGGCGAGCCGGCGATGGCGCTTGCCGACGACGTCGCCCGCGCCTGCCCGGCCGAGTGCTGGTTCAACCCCGTCAAGCTTATCTGCGACATGTTCAACCGTCTGTATTTCTTTGAGGACCTGGGCCCCTTTGCCGTTCGCGCCGGCGCGCTGGTCCTAATGGCGCTGCTGTTCGTTGCCGCCGCCACGCTGATCTTTGGAAGGAGCCGCTATGAGCACCTTTAAGACCGCGCTTCGCATGGCGCTGGCGCACCCGTTCTACCTGCTCATCTATACGGTGTTCATCTCGCTCATGGGCGTATTCATCGCGGCATCGGTGAGCTGGAACTCGTCGCAGCTCACCGAGTACAAGCCCTACGACACCAACGTGATCGTGGTCGACCGCGACAATAGCGACCTTTCGCGTGCGCTTGCCAAGCATCTGGGTTCGCGTTTTGAGCTGGTCACGGGCGTCGGCGACGATGCGTACGACCTTGCGGATGCGCTCGCCAAGAGCAACAGCGCCAAGGGTAGCGCCGACTGCGTGTTCTTTATCCCGGAGGGGTTTGAGGGCGACCTCGTTGCAGCCGCCCGCGCGGGGGAGTCCCTGCCCAGGCTTGATGTGACCTACGGTGCCGGCACCATGGCGGCGGCGCTCTCGTCTGCCGAGGCCTCGCGCTGGATATCGCTCGCGGATGCTGCGGCGGCGCTTGAGCCCGCTGCCTCCAACGGCGACGTTGCCAAGGCCGCCGAGCATGCGGCCGCGAAGCGCGCGAAAGTCGAGATCGAGCAGGTCAAGGTCGACTCGACGGCCGCCGCCACGCTCGAGTCGTATTTCAACTTTGGCGCGTACGCGATTATCTCGTCGGTCATCGTGTCGGTGGGGCTGGTGTTTTCGGGCATGAACGAGCCCGAGCGCGTGCGCCGCATGGAGGCCGGCCCGGTCTCCGAGCGCCAGCGTTCGCTCGCCGTGTTTGCGGCCGCTGCCGTGCTCACCGTCTGCATTTGGCTCGTGTCGAGCATGATGGGCGTCGTGGGCTTTGCCGGCGCGGTTGCCGAAGTCGGCGTGGGCCGTGTGTGCCTGGCGCTGGCGGCGACGTTTGCGCTGGCGTGCACGCCGCTGGCCGTTGGCTTTACGCTGTCGAGCTTGGGTGCGCGCGAGGAGCTGCTCAACGGTGTGGGCAACCTGCTCGGCATGCTCATGACGTTTTTGGGCGGCGCCTGGATGCCGCTGTCGCTGATGGGCCCAGCCGTGCAGACGGTGGCGCATTTTGTGCCGACATATTGGGTGAACGACGCGATCAGCAAGGCACTCGCCGCGGACCTGACGTCCACCGTGCTGGGCGACATCGCCTGCGACCTAGGCGTCACGGCGCTCTTTGCCATGGCCATCGCCGCCGCAGGCCTGGCCCTCGCACGCGCCAAGTCCCGCGCCTAGCCACCTAGTCATTGGGTACTCATTGGGGACAGTCTTAAACGACCAAGAGTGGTCATTGGGGACAGACTTAAACGACTAGTCATCGGGGACAGTCTTTGCCGAACCGCCGGCTTGCCGGTCGGGTTGCCAAGGACTGTCCCCAGCTGTCGGGTGGCGAAAGAGTGTCCCCAGCGACTAGTCATTTAAGAACGTCCCCAATGACTAGTCTGAAATAAATCCTAGCCCTCGCCCCAAAATAGTTCGCCAAGGTTTACTATTACGTTCATAAAGTAGTACGAGGCTAACAATGGGGGATACCATGGCAACGCAGGAAGCCTATGTCCAGGTCAAGGATCTCAAAAAGCACTACGGCGACGGTGATGCGCGCCTGACGGTACTCGATGGTATTGACACGTCCATCAATCGCGGCGAGATCTGCGTCATGCTGGGACCCTCGGGCTCGGGCAAGTCGACCTTTCTCAACCTGATTGGCGGCCTGGAGGATGCCGACGGCGGCTCCATCATGGTGGACGGCTGCGACCTCACGGTGCTCAAGCCTGCCGACCTGGGCGAGTATCGCCGCCGTGAGCTGGGCTTTGTCTTCCAGTTCTACAACCTGGTGCCCGACCTCACCATCAAGGAGAACATCGAGGTCACGGCGCACCTGTCCAAAAACCCGCTCAATGTCGACAACTTGCTGCGTTCGCTGGGCCTTTACGAGCACCGCAACAAGTTCCCGCGCCAGGTCTCGGGCGGCCAACAGCAGCGCTGCGCCATCGGCCGTGCGCTCGTCAAAAACCCGGGCCTGCTGCTGTGCGACGAGCCCACGGGCGCGCTTGACTATAAGACGTCCAAGGAAATCTTGCAGCTCATGGAGGATGTTAACCGCGCCTACGGCTGCACCATCATCATTGTCACCCACAATGCCGCCATCGCGCGCATGGCCAATCGCGTGCTGCGCCTGCGCGACGGGCACATCGTCGAGGATGAGCTCAACGAGTCGCCCGTCGCGGCCGCCGAACTCGATTGGTAGGCGGCGCCATGACACCTCTCGCAAAACGTCTCCCGCGCGAGCTGCGCCGCAATATCGGCAAGTACCTGGGCATCTTTTTGCTTATGTGCGGAAGCATCGCTCTCACCTCGGGCTTTTTGCTCGCAGCGCATTCCATCGGCTGCCTTATCGACGACATGCGCGATGCGTACACGATTGAGGACGGCCGCGTGACCACCTCCTTCGAGGTCACCAAAGACCAGCTCAAGGCCGCCGAGGACGCGGCCGACGACGTCGGTGGCGTCACGCTCTACAAGAATTTTTCCATCGACGCCATCATCAAAAAGACCGCCGGCGACGACGGCACCAAGCGCACGCTGCGCACCTATGCGCACCGCACCAAGGTCGATATCGCGTCCTACTGTGAGGGCGGGGAACCCAAGGCGGACGACGAGGTGGCCATCGACCGTGTCTTTGCCACCAATAACAACCTGTCCGTGGGCGATAAGGTCGAGCTTGAGGGCCGCACCTATACCATCTGCGGCATCATGACCCAGCCCGATAGCCAGGCGCTGTTCCTCAACAATTCGGACTTTACGGTGAACACCATCACCTATGGCGTGGCCGAGGTCACCGACGCCGGCTTTGCCGCGCTCGAGGATGCCGGCGGCGCGCCTGCCTACACCTACTCCTTTATCTTTACCGATCGCGACCTCCCCACCGCGGATCGCATCGATGCGGAGCAGGATATGGTCGAGGCGCTGACCGATGCCGATGCGCGCGTGGACGATCTGGTCGATGCCGATTCCAATCAGGGCATTGGCTATGCGCGCGACGACGTGGACGGCGACTCCATGATGTGGATGACGCTGCTCGACATCATCATCGTGATCATGGCGTTTGTCTTTGTGGTCCTTACCGACGCCACCATCGAGGAGGAGAGCGCCATCATTGGCACGCTGCTCGCCAGCGGCTATCGTCGACGCGAGATTGTGCTGCACTACCTTGCGCTTCCCGCCATCGTGGGCGTGGCCGCGGCGCTTTTGGGCACTGCGCTCGGCGTTGTGTTCTTTACTGAGCCCATGCGCAGCCTCTATTACGGTTCGTACAGCCTGCCGCCCTTCCAGGTGTACTGGAGCTGGGAAATCTTTGTGAAGTGCGCTGTGGTCCCCGCCGCCGCGCTCATCCTCATCACGCTGGTGGGTCTGCTCCGCAAAATGGGCAAGACGCCGCTGCAGTTCCTTCGTCACGAGGCGAGTGGCAAGTCGGGTACCAAGCGCGGTCTGCAGCTGCCGGAACGCATGGGCTTTGTCTCCCGCTTCCGCCTGCGCGTCTTCCTGCGCAACCTGGGCAACTTCGCCACGCTCTTCGTGGGCATCGCGTTTGGGTCGCTGCTTTTGCTCTTTGGCCTGGCGATCCTGCCCACGATGACGCACTATGCGGACAACCTGGAGACGAGCCTGGTCGCCGAGCATCAGTACACACTCAAGGCGCCGCTGGAGCTCGAGGGCACTACCGAGGAGCGCGAGCAGTGGTCGGCACTCGAGCGCTTGCAGTCGGTTGACGGCGCGCTGCTTTCTGCCGCCCAGGATGCCGATGACGAGCTCGATGACGCGGCCGATGCGGCGCAGGCGGCAGCCGATGCCGCGACCGCATCTCCGTCTGCCGAGAGCCTGACCGCAGCGCAGGATGCGCTTGCCAAGGTCCAGGACAAGAAGGATGCGCTTTATGCGCGCCTCGATGACCTTGCCGATGCCCTCGGCTGTGACCGCGACGAGGCTATCGACCTGATCGACAAGGCCTCTAAGATCGACACTGACAACGACGATATCCACCCGGTCAATACGACCGACAACGGCGCGGGCGCAATCGCGCAGGCCGAGAAATATGCCGTTTACCAGCTGCAATACAACCGCGGCGATGGTAATGGCGAAGAGACGATTTCCGTCTACGGCATCTCATCCGATTCGCGCTATTGGAAAGATCTCAACGTCGGCGATGGGCGCGTCGTCTTTGGCGGTGGTCTGCTCGATAAGTTTGGCTGGAGCGAGGGTCAGAAGGTCACGCTCGGCGACAAGTACGAGGGTGAGCATTATTCCCTTGAGTACGCGGGCAAGGACTGCGCCTGGGGCTCCAAGTCGGACATGAATATCTATATGAGTATCGACGACTTTAATGAGCTGTTCGACAACGACGCCGCCTACTTTAACGGCTATGTGAGCAACGAGAAGCTCGACCTCGACGCACGTTACTTTGCCGGCGACACCACGCCCGATGACATGCGTGCCGTAGGCGACCAGTTCATTGGCATGATGAGCAAAATGATCGGCATGATGGTCGGGCTCGCGGTGTTTATCTTCCTACTGTTTATGTACCTGCTGACCAAGGCAGTGATCGACCATAGCGCCCGCTCGATTAGCTACATGAAAGTCTTTGGCTATCGCGATGGCGAGATCTCGCATCTGTACATCCGATCGATCACGTTGTGCGTGGCAGCGTCGCTCGTGTTGAGCCTGCCGGTCATTATTGGCTCGCTCACGGCCATCTTCCGCTCGATGCTGCTCGCCTATAACGGCAATATTGAGATTTACGTGCCCTGGTGGTCCATGGCGGCGTGCGCAGGAATCGGCTTTGCAACCTATCTGGTCGTGGCGTTGCTGCACATGCGTTCCATCAAACGTGTGGGCCTGGCCGAGGCACTCAAAGTCCAAGAGTAGTCATTTAAGTCTGTCCCCAATGACTAGGTGCCGTGCTTGACATCAACCCCGCTTCAGCGGGTACCATCCTCTTATGTCTGTAACGCCATATAGACCGAGGGGATAGATTTATGACCGCAACTGCACCCGCAGCACCCGCAAAGGTGTACTTCACCAACCTGCGCACGCATGCTCGCGAGAGTCAGCTCGACAAGCTCAAGCGCCTCATCCGTCACGCCGGTATCGAGCAGATTGACTTTGAGAACAAGTTCGTCGCCATCAAGATTCACTTTGGCGAGCTGGGCAACCTGAGCTTTTTGCGCCCCAACTACGCCCGCGCCGTCGCGGATGTCGTGAAGGAGCTGGGCGGCAAGCCCTTCCTCACCGACTGCAACACGCTTTATGTCGGTAGCCGCAAAAACGCGCTCGAGCACATCGACACCGCCTACCAGAACGGCTTTACCCCGTATGCCACGGGTTGCCAAATCATCATCGCCGACGGCCTCAAGGGTACCGACGAGGCGCTCGTCCCGGTCGAGGGCGGCGAGTACGTGCACGAGGCCAAGATCGGTCAGGCACTCATGGATGCCGATATCGTGATCAGCCTCACCCACTTTAAGGGCCATGAGCAGGCCGGTTTTGGCGGCGCCATGAAGAACCTGGGTATGGGAGGCGGCAGCCGCGCCGGCAAGATGGAGCAGCATGCCGCCGGCAAGCCGAACGTCGCGACCGAGCACTGCGTTGGCTGCCATGCCTGCGAAAAGATCTGCGCGCACAACGCTATCTCGTTCGACGACACCCGCGAGCGCGAGCTTGCCAACGGCAACACCCGCACGGTGCACGTCGCCGCTATCGACCACAATCGCTGCGTGGGCTGCGGGCGCTGCATTGCGGCATGCAACCAGGACTGCATCAAGCCCGGCTATGACGCCGCGGCCGACGTGCTCAACTGCAAGATCGCCGAGTACACCAAGGCCGTTGTCGACGGCCGCCCGAGCTTCCATATCTCGCTTGCCATGGATATCAGCCCCAACTGCGATTGCCATCCCGAAAACGACACGCCTATCGTCAACGATATCGGTATGTTTGCGAGCTTCGACCCGGTCGCCATCGACCAGGCCTGCGCCGATGCCGTCATGGCATCCGAGCCGCTGCCCAACACCGAGCTCACCGATAGCGCGGCCAAGATGGAGCATAACCACGAGCATCTGGAGGGCGAGCAGGCGCGTGACCCCTTCTGCATCACACATCCTGACACCGACTGGCGCGCGTGCATCGCGCATGCCGAGAAGATCGGCTTGGGCACGAGCAAGTACGAGCTCATCGAGGTTAAATAGCACCTGTCCATTGGACATATCAAGCGCTTTTGTAGCGCAACGTTAGCAAAAGCCGCCCGTGGGCACAGCGCTCACGGGCGGCTTTTTGGAAGTATGCGGCAAATTTCGAGACCGCCGAGCACACGACGTTTTTTTGGCAACAAAACCCCTGATAAATTGTTGGTAAAACTGCGGTCTGGTCGGCAGTTCCGGATTTTGCCGCATACTTCCGAAAATAGGGGGTTAGATAAATTCCCAGACGCCGCTTTTTCCCTAAAAATACTCGTCGAGGAAGTTGTCGACTGTGTTCCAGTAGAGCTCGGGGTCAACTTGCGCACTCTTGGCGTGGGTGGCGCCATGGATGGTGAGCTTTTGCTTGACCTTGCTGGCGCACGCGTCGTAGTTTTGGTCGAGCATGTCGTACGGCACAAAGGTGTCCTGGTCG
>DBFOPE010000204.1:0-12631 GCA_048429085.1 Collinsella sp. | reverse complement strand
CGCTTGTGATAGAGTGCTACAAACTCTGGCTTTTGCCCTACGAGTGACCAAGAGCTCGGGGGCTTTAACACAAGGAGGATCTATGCCCGAGAAGATTGAAGAGCTGGTACGCGCTGCGCTTGCTGCGGCCCAGGAGGCCGGCGACCTTTCCGCATTTGAACTTGACGATTGCGCTATCGAGCGACCGGCTGATACTTCTCATGGCGAGTGGACCTCCACCATGGCCCTGAAGTCCGCCAAGCTGGCTCACTGCGCCCCGCGCAAGATCGCCGAGGCCGTCGTTGCCCATATGCCCGAGGATCCCGCGATCGAGAAGGTTGAGATCGCCGGCCCTGGCTTCATCAACTTCTACCTCTCCGTCGCCGTCAAGAACGCCATCTTTGGCGAGGCCCGCGAGAAGGGTATGGACTTCGCTAAGTCCAACGTCGGTGGCGGCCTGAAGACTCAGGTCGAGTTCGTCTCCGCCAACCCCGTCGGCCCCATGCACATCGGTCATGGCCGCTGGGCCGCTCTGGGCGACTCCCTTTGCCGTGTGATGGACCACGCCGGTTACGACATCCAGCGTGAGTTCTACATCAACGACCACGGCTCTCAGATGAACACCTTCGGTAACTCCATCAGCACGCGCTATATGCAGCTTGCCGACATCATCGCCAAGCAGGGCGTGGATATCGACGAGGCTCACAAGCTTCTGATCGCCGACCGCGACGCCTTTGTTGCCGACGAGAGCGACGAGCATCCCGAGACCCATCCGTATCAGGACAACTTTGCCGAGACTCTGGGCAAGGACTCCTACGGCGGCGACTACATCATCGACGAGGCTGCCGAGTTCTGGCGCACCGACGGCGATAAGTGGGTCAACGCCGATCCGCAGGAGCGCATGGAGAGCTTCCGCGAGCGCGGCTACGTAAAGATGGTCGACAACATGCGCGACCTTTGCCACGCCGTTAACTGCGACTTCGATCGTTGGTTCTCCGAGCGCTCTCTGTACGTGAAGGACACCGAGGGCGAGACCGCCGGCACCTCCGCCGTCGACCGCGCTTTTGAGAAGCTCGACAAGATGGGCTACCTCTACACCAAGGACGGTGCCCTGTGGTTCCGCTCCACCGACCTGGGCGACGACAAGGACCGCGTCCTGATCAAGTCCGATGGCGAGTACACCTACTTCGCCTCCGACGTTGCCTATCACTGGGATAAGTTCCAGCGCGTCGACCACGTCATCGACATCTGGGGCGCCGACCACCACGGCTACATCGAGCGCGTCCGCTGCGTCTGTGACGCTCTTGGCTATCCCGGCAAGTTTGAGGTTCTGCTGGGCCAGCTCGTCAACCTGCTGCGCAACGGCAAGCCCGTCCGTATGTCCAAGCGCAAGGGCACCATGGTGACCCTGCAGGAACTCGTCGACGAGGTCGGCTCTGACGCCGCCCGCTACACGCTCATCTCCAAGAGCTCCAACCAGATGGTCGACTTCGACATTGAGGCCGTCAAGAAGCGCGACAACTCCAACCCGGTGTACTACGTGCAGTACGCTCACGCTCGCGTGTGCTCCATCCTGCGTCGTGCCGCCGACGTTACCGCCGAGCAGGCCGCCGAGATGGGCATGAAGGCCGTCGCCGAGAAGGCTATTGGCGAGAACGTCGATTACTCGCTGCTGACCGACCCGACCGAACTTGCCCTTTCGCGTAAGCTCAACGAGCTCACCGACCTCATCGGTAGCTGCGCTCGCGATCGCGC
Organism: Collinsella sp.; assembly: GCA_048429085.1. GTDB lineage: Bacteria > Actinomycetota > Coriobacteriia > Coriobacteriales > Coriobacteriaceae > Collinsella. The sequence goes on along the minus strand of DBFOPE010000204.1, from coordinate 10,897 downwards.
CCCGTTCCGCCTGACGCACTTTGCCGAGGAGCTCGCTGGCGACTTCCACAGCTTCTACGCCGCCTGCCAGGTCCTTCCGAGCGAGGGTCGTCCCGTCGACCCTGAGCTCTCGCGCGCCCGTTTGGCCGCCTGCGACGCCGTCCGTGTGACGCTCGCCCTGGTGCTTACCCTCGTTGGCGTTTCTGCCCCCGAGCAGATGTAAGCGCTGGTCGTTTGACTGCGTTGGTTTGGCTTGACTGAGCCTCGAAAGCCCGATCTCCCATGCGGAGGTCGGGCTTTTTGCGTTTAGCGAGACAATTTGGCTTGCTGGAAAATGTTACCAAATCGCAACTATACCGGTTTACTACGATGAATCGAGGGATTCCAATCACACGGGCTTTTCACCGAAAAGTGCAAGCCATCTAGCTGGGGTTTTATTTTTTCGGTTTTTGGCGTGGTCGTGGTTGAGCGATTCATCGTAGTAAACAGCCATAGTTTTGAAAATGACCCTAGGGGACGGAGGAAAACGGATCATTTTTGTCCCGTGGAGGAACGGTGGGATACCTTCTGCCAAGAATCGGGGGCATCTACTACGTTTAAGTGCGTACCCCGAACCACGCCGAAAATCGCAATATTAAAACCGCAGGTAGCAGGTCTGCGACTTTCGAAAAATAGTGAGTATGGTCAGGGGTGCGGGGGCAAACGTAGTAGATGGGCGCGATTCGTGGCACATCGATCTTGGGCCGATGCCCTTGTCCCTTAGCTGTTCCGTTTTCTCGATGCTTGAGGCTTGATCTGCCTTCTTCTTATGAGTTGCGGTGGAATGGTTCCTGCTTGAGGGGTGCCGGCCGGGATTTGGGAACTATTTCACCGCAGCTTTTGATGTGGCGATGGTGTACGCCGGAACTTTGTAAAGAGCATCCCTTTTGACTAGTCGTTTAAGAACGTCCCCGATGACTAAGTTGCAGGTGGTTGCGGTTGTGTTACACTAACGCTGCGTATATAACACAATCATCTCTATACAGATCAATGATGTCCGTCGGTATTTGACGGAGCTAGACTGTTTAGCCGCCCTGAAGGTTTATGCAGGGAGCATGTGATCACAGGGCTTGAAAAGAAAGTTGAGCAAACACTGTGTCTGATCAACAACAAGAAAACGAAATAACGACGACGCAAACGGCTCCCGCTGCACCGGTTACGTCGGACCAGGCCGTGCTTTCCGCGCCGGCGCAGGTCTCGGCTCCCGAGGCGCTTAAGGCCGCCGCGCCCACCACGCCCGTTGCTAGCGAGGAGGCTGCTCCCGCTAAGCCTAAGCGCACGCGTCGTTTGGCCAAGCCTGCTGCGGACGGCGAGGATGCCGAAAAGCCCAAGCGTCGTACGACGCGCACCACGCGCGCGAAGCGCCCCGTTGCCACCGATGCTTCGGCCCCCATTTCCGATGAGGTCGCGCAGGCCCGTGCGCTGGCGCAGATTAGCGAGGCCCAGGTTGTGCGTGCCCGCCGTCGCGCTGCCGAGCGCGAGGCCGCGGCATTGACTGAGTTCGCTGCGCCGGTCGCCCCCGAGGCTCCTGCTGCCGAACAGTCGGCCGAGAAGCCGGCACCGCGCACGCGTCGCCGTGCGGCAGCCAAGACGCAGCAGCCCGTCGAGCAGCTGACTCCTGAGGTCGCTGAAGCTCCGGCTCGTTCTGCGGCAGGGGAGGGCGCTTCCTCCGCTGAGCCCGTCGTGCACGCTGAGGTCAACGAGGTTCCCGCCGTTGATCCGGCTCTGCGCCCGCATCGTCGCGGCCGCAAGCCCAAGGCGTATGTTGAGGCCGAGAAAGCCGCTGCCGCAGCAGCTGCTGCCCAGGGCGCAGCGGTGACGGCCGAGCCTACGGCCACGGTCGATGCCCTGGTCCAGGACGCTCCGTCCACCGAGGCTCCCGCATCTGCCGATGCCGAGCCCGTCGATGTCCGTCCCGGCCGCAGCCGTCGCACCGCGGCAAAGCGCTCGACGAAGGCGAAGGTCAAGGCTGAGGCCAAGCCCGTCGACGACAAGTCCTCGGAGGTAACCGCCGATGCCGCTTCCGAGGCCGAGAGCGCCGATCAGCCGGCAACTGAGAAGCCCAAGCGCACGCGCAAGAAGTCCGCAAGGGCCAAGGTTGCCGAGCAGCAGGGCGACGCCGATCCCAGCGCCCATGCCAACGCCGATGCCAAAGCAGAGGGCGAGGCCCCGTCCGGCACCGATACGCCCACAGCCGCGGCTGACGGGGGCGCCGAGGCCGAAGCGGGTGTCCGTCCCGGCCGCCGTCAGCACAAGCGCAACGACGAGCGCAACGACCGCAAGGACGATCGCAACAACGACCGCCGCAGCCGTCAGCGCGACCGCAAGCAGCGCAACAAGGAGCGCAACGCCGCCCCCACCGAGCCCACGCTTTCGCGCGAGGAGCTTGCGGCCATGAAGGTCGCCGAGCTGCGCGAGAAGGCAAAAGAGTTCGAGATCGAGACGACCGGCAAGAAGAAGGCCGAGCTTGTCGAGGAGATCTACACGACCGCCGCGAAGGCCGAGGGCTTCCGCGATATTAAGGGCATCCTGCAGATTCGCCCGGACGGCTCCGGCATCATCCATGCCCACGGTTACATGAAGTCCAACGAAGACGCCTTCGTCCCCGCTTACCTCATCCGCTCCGCACGCCTGCGCACGGGCGATGTCATCGAGGGTTCGCTGCGCCCCTCGCGCGGCGGCGACAAGCGAGCCGGCCTCGCCAAGATCACGACCGTTAACGGCATGGATCCCGAGCAGATCCGCAACCGCCCCAAGTTCGGCGACCTTACCCCGGTCTATCCCAACGAGCCGCTGCGTATGGAGCACGGCAAGGACTCCATTACCGGTCGCGCTATCGATATCGTGTCACCGATCGGCAAGGGCCAGCGCGGCCTGATCGTGTCGCCGCCCAAGGCCGGCAAGACAACGATCCTTAAGAAGATCTGCCAGTCCATCTCGATCAACAACCCCGAGGTGCACCTCATCTGCCTACTCGTCGACGAGCGCCCCGAAGAGGTCACCGATATGCAGCGCTCCATCAAGGGCGAGGTCGTGGCCTCGACCTTCGATATGCCTGCCGAGAACCACACCCGCGTGGCCGAGCTCGTCATCGAACGCGCCAAGCGCATTGTGGAGCTGGGCGGCGATGTCGTGGTGGTGCTCGACTCCATCACGCGTCTTGCCCGCGCCTACAACCTGGCGGCACCCGCCTCGGGTCGTATCCTTTCGGGCGGCGTCGATTCGGCGGCCTTGTATCCGCCCAAGCGTTTCCTGGGTGCAGCCCGCAATATCGAAAACGGCGGCTCGCTCACCATCCTCGCCTCCGCCCTTATCGACACCGGCTCCAAGATGGATGAGGTCATCTTTGAGGAGTTCAAGGGCACAGGCAACATGGAGCTCAAGCTCGACCGCGATCTTGCCGATCGCCGCATCTTCCCGGCCATCGACCCCGTTGCCTCCGGTACGCGCAACGAGGACCTGCTAGTCGACGAGCAGATGCGCCCGTTTATCTTTGGCCTGCGTCGCATCCTCGCCGGTATGAACAACACCGAGCGCGCGGCGGCGTCGTTTATCAAGGGCCTTAAGGGCACCAACACCAACCAGGAGTTCCTGGTGCGTTCGGCCAAAAAGCACAGCGACTACGAGCAGACGTTTTAGACCAAAAGCCGCACGCTATATCGCCATAAGAACGGGCAATCGGGCCGGGGGTTTATGCCCCGGCCCTTTCTTTACGGCGCCACTCGGCAACATTTTTTGACCTTATGACCGACAAGCAGCAGTTTTCGAGCCATAATCCGGCCTCATCGCTTGCAATCGGAGGGTCGGTTTCGCATAATAACTTTTAAGCTTCGCGACGGAAAACGCAGATGAAACGAACCATATACCGTTGCTTTGGGACGCATGTCCCGCTTCATCTTCTCTCGCGCAGCCAACTAAATGATGCGATTTTGGTGCTGGAAGATGGGGAGAGCTCATGGCTTCTTCTGATGCAACACAACGAGCAGTCCTTGCCGGACTTTCCTGCGGGATCGGCCTTGCCGCCCCCGTGGTGATGTATGCCGCGACGCTGCCGTTCTCGTCGGTCAACGAGACGGTTGTCGCGGGCGCTGTTCCCTTTGCCGTTGGTGCGGTGGCGGGCGTGGGCATCTACGCAGCCTCGCTGGGCATCTCCGAGTATCGCGCCGAGCACGATGGCCGCCTGTTTGAGCCCGATGCCGTGGGCGGCGCCGCTCAGTTTGGCCGGACCCACAGCGAGTTCAAGACCGCCTCGATTCCCGCGCAGCAGCAGGGGGCGATGCCTCAGCCTGCAGCACCGGCCGATCAAGCCAATGCCGCACAGCCTCCTTCCGCATTTCTCTCCGGCCTGACCGGTGCGTTCCAGCGCCGCCACGCCGACGATGGCGTTCCCACCATCGCGCGCGCGGCTAACGCCATGGATGAGGCCGAGGCCTGGTCTATGATCGACAGCATGCTCGATGACGATTCCCCGGTCAGCTGCGATCCCGTGCGTTCGCGCGATGTCTACCAGGTCGCAATCGACGAGCTCACCAACGGTGGAAAGACCGGTTCTTACAATCGCGATGACATTGCCGCCGCCGCACGCGCCGTCTCGGGCTCTCACGCCGCCCCTGCGGGCAGCACCGCGGCCTTCGTGGCGCTTGTGGCCAACGCCGCCAACAATGCCGCCTATAACGGCGCGTCGTCGGCTGCGTACGCCTCTGCCGCGGCTGCCGCTTCGGCCGGCCAACAGAGCGCAGCTCAGCCGGCTCCTGTCTCCGATCCCTTTGCCGATGAGCCCCTGGCTGTCGACGAGGAGACCGTCGCCGCTCGCCGTGCTGCCGAAAGCTCGCTTTGGGGCGCTTCGGCCCAAATGCAGGCCGCGGAGGCAGTGCCGTACAACGCCAAGCTCGCCAGCATGCCCATCATTTCCGATGCCAAGGGTGTGGACCTCGCCGATCTGGACGAGCCCGCCGCCATCACTGCCTCTATCGATGCCCAGGATCGCGCGGATACCGACAGTCTCCCCGATGCCTCCCTCGAGGAAGATGTCCCCATGGCCGATTATTCGGGCCACGAGGACATGTGGGCCGCCGCTATGGCGATCATGGCCGAGGCTGCCGAGCCCGCCCCCGTGGCGGTGCCTGCGCCTGCAGCCTCACCTGTGTCGGCTGCTCCCGTCTATGTCGGCCGCCACAGTTCCGTGCTTCCCGAGGATACCGCGCGTATCTCGCGCGAGGGTATCGAGCGCGCCGAGGCTATCGCTGCCGGCGTTATGGAAAACCGTCGTCATGAGCGCGTCAATCAGATTCTCGAGGAAGAAATCAACCGTCTGCAGTCTGCGGCCGTCAAGCGCACGGGTCGTGCCTATCTGAGCGTTATCGAGGGCGGTACCGCCAGCTTTACGCCGCTGCGCGCGGAGGCATAATTGCCGCATGGTTAAGGTCGATCGAAAATGGGCGCTTGCCGCCTGCGCCATGGTGCTCGTCATTTGGGGCAATTCGCTGGTTCCCGGTACGGGCTCTGGTTCGTTGAGCCTGTCGATTATGGAATCCATTCGCGGCTTTTTGCAGACCCTGGGGCTTCCATACGAGTGGGTGACCAACTTCGTCGTGCGCAAGTGCGCTCATTTTACCGAGTACATGGTGCTTGGCATCTTGGCGACGCACGCCTTTGACCTCGAAGGCCGGCGTACGTTTGATGTGTTGCTGCCCACGGCGGTGTTCTTGCTGCTTGTCCCCTCTATCGACGAGACGATCCAGCTATTTGTGCCCGGTCGCGCCGGCATGATTACCGATGTGATGATCGACTGCTGCGGGGCGACGACAGGCGTCGTACTCCGATATCTCTTACGGTCGCTGATGTACACCAAAAAGGCCGCCTAGGACGTTTTGCTTGGTCCTAGGCGGCCTTGTGCGTTTGAGGGCCTCTGCGGGGCGTGACGGCGTTTTCCGGGCGTTTTGCGAGTTTGGCTACGCTGCGCCCCGCTGATGTGTCCTTTACTGGAGCGCCTGGGCGCCCAGGGCCAGACAACCCATGATGCCCTGCTTGCCCTCAAGGCTGTTATTGACAATGTAGGTTTCGATGTCGTTGACCTCGGGCGTGACGATATAGCCGTTGAGCATCTCGGCGCACTTTTTGCGTGCGAGCGGCACGATGGGGGTGTGGTCGGCCACGCCGCCGCCGATGATGATCTTTTGCGGCGCGTAGCACAGCGTGTAGGTCATGAGCGCCTGTGCCAGGTAGCCTGCGAGCAGGTCCATGGCCTCCGGATCTTCGGCCATGTCTCCGGCGCTCTTGCCATTCCAGCGCTTTTTAACGCCGGGGCCGGCGATGAGGCCCTCGAGGCAGTTGTCGTGGAAGGGGCAGGCGCTATGCTCGCCGATGGTGTCGCGCGGATCGCGCGTGACCAGGATATGGCCGGCTTCGGGATGCATCATACCGTGCACGAGCTGGCCGCCCGAGAGCACGCCGGCGCCCACGCCGGTGCCGATGGTCAGGTAGACCACGTCGGTGAGGCCCTGGGCGCAACCGAAGGTGACCTCGCCCAAGCAGGCGACGTTGACGTCGGTGTCGTAGCCACAGGGAATATTGAGCTCGTTTTGAATGGTGCCCAGCAGGTCGAAGTAGCGCCATGCCGTTTTGGGCGTCTCCAGGATCTTGCCGTATTGGGGCGAGGCAGGGTTGACTGCCGTGGGGCCAAAGGCGCCAATGCCCAGCGCGGCGATGCCCTTGTCGGCAAACCATGCGTTGACGGCCTCAACGGTCTCCTGCGGGGTCGTGGTCGCAATCTGCTCACGCTCCAGGACCGTACCGTCTGCATAGCCCGTGGCGCAGACCATCTTGGTGCCGCCAGCCTCGAGCGCTCCGATAATCTGCTGCTCTGCCATAGTATTCCTCTCTCTGGGACGAGTTGCTCCGTGACTAAAGTATAGAGCTCTAAACCATTTAAGAAAGCGCTATAAAAAGAAGCCTCGCAACGCGGCGGGCGGTGCGAGGCTTCTTTGGTTGCTTTAGTTGCTGGGCCGTCCTTACCCGCGCGGCTTGATTTTATCACGCAGCGACTTGAGGTTCTCCAGCGCCGCGTTAAGTGTCTCGTCTCGCTTGGCAAAGTGGAAACGAATCAGATGGTTGACGGGCTCGCGGAAGAAGCTCGAGCCGGGTACGGCGCCCACGCCCACCTTAGACGCGAGGTCCTCGCAGAATTTGAGGTCGCTATCATATCCAAACTCAGAGATGTCCATCATGACGTAGTAGGCGCCCTGTGGCACGTTGTGCTCAAGACCGATGCTGTCGAGTCCCTGGCAGAACAGGTCGCGCTTGGCGGCGTAGAGGTCGAGGACCTCCTGGTAATAGCTGTCGTCGAATTTGAGGGCGGTGACGACGGCTTCCTGCAGGGGAGCGGCGGCACCCACGGTGAGAAAGTCGTGGACCTTCTTGATGCGCTCGGTGATCTGGGCCGGGGCAATGGTGTAGCCCAGACGCCAGCCGGTGATGGAGTACGTCTTGGACAGCGAGCTGGAGCTGATGGTTCGCTCGAACATGCCGGGCAGCGTGGCCATATAGACGTGCTCGTGGGGCGCGTAGACGATGTGCTCGTACACCTCATCGGTGATGCAGTAGGCGTCGTACTTTTTGCAGAGGTCGGCGATAAAGGCGAGCTCCTCGCGCGTAAAGACCTTGCCGCAGGGGTTGGAAGGGTTGCACAGGACGATGGCCTTGGGATCATTGTCGCGGAAGGCCGCCTCGAGGACCTCGCGATCGAAGTCGAACGTGGGCGGGTTGAGCGGCACATAGATGGGCTCGGCACCTGAGAGGATGGTATCGGCGCCGTAGTTCTCGTAGAACGGCGAGAAGATGACGACCTTGTCGCCGGGGTTCGTAACCGTCATCATGGCGGCCATCATGGCCTCGGTGGAGCCACAGGTGACCACGATGTTCTGGTTGGGGTCGACCGGCATGCCCATAAAGTGCTCCTGCTTGGCAGCGAGCGCCTCGCGCATGGCCTGGGAGCCCCAGGTGATGGAGTACTGGTGATAGAGCGGCTTGGGGTCGCTGGCGATGGCGCTCAGGCTGTTGAGCAGCTGCGCCGGGGGGTCGAAGTCAGGGAAGCCCTGCGAGAGGTTGACGGCGTCGTACTTATTGGAGATGCGTGTCATGCGGCGGATGACTGAATCGGTGAATGTTGCCGTGCGATTGGAGAGTTCTTTCATGCTTGTCCTTTCGAACATCGGGGTGGGGCAAGTTTACTCCTATGGAACCGGTAGGATTTGCCCGAAATGGATCCAAAAAGCTCATTTCAAAATTCTTGAAAATTGGGGCTTGCATCGCATGGCGTTCCTTGCAATAATAGTCGAGCGCGAAGCGCACAGGACACGGTGGGTGTAGCTCAGTTGGCTAGAGCGACGGGTTGTGGTCCCGTAGGTCGAGGGTTCGAGTCCCTTTACCCACCCCAGTTCTTGCTTCGTGTTGATATCGGGTCGTTAGCTCAGTTGGTAGAGCAGGGGACTCTTAATCCCAAGGTCCAGGGTTCGACCCCCTGACGGCCCACCACACGATATCTCCTCTAAAGTCCGTCATAACGGACTTTAGCTTTGGGTCGTTAGCTCAGTTGGTAGAGCAGGGGACTCTTAATCCCAAGGTCCAGGGTTCGAACCCCTGACGGCCCACCAAAGCATGTTAAAGCGACTGGCTTCGGCTGGTCGCTTTTTTCGTTGACCTCACATGGGGTCGAACCCGAAAGGGCGCGGAGCTGAGCTGTCTGCACCGTGATTCCCTTAGGGAAAACACGGCTCAAGCCCCGTAAGCGTGTTCTCCTTGGGGGAATCATACTTACGGGGCTCGATGCATGTTGAGAAATTGTGATCAAACTCAAAGTGTGAATCGATTCAGTCTGCTCGATAGTGCGAACCTAGGCTTTCGGTTCGTTTGCGCATGGCTTTGACCATCTCCGCAGCCAGCTGAATTTGCGACTGTAGGCGCGCGAGGGCAGCGATTTCGCTGTCGTTGGCACGCGGCTTATTTAGAGTCGTGGCTTCATCTTGCAGGCTTTCAAGCTCCTGCAGCGCCTTGGATAGACCCGCATCGGTCCTGTTGATCATGCAGTAGGCGCTCATTGTGTGCTTGAGGCAGCGGGTTAGGCGCTCGGCGACTGCTGTAGCGATGCCATACTCGGGGAGGGCGACATCCACCGGTGCGTCAGCCTCGGGAGCGTCCAGTGCTGCTCGAGCCGCTGATGCGCCCGCAATGCGCCCGAATACGATGCCATTGGCGCTCGACAGCCCTCCGATGCGGTCGGCGCCGTGCATGCCGCCTGTTGCCTCGCCACAGGCGTAGAGGCCCTCAACGCCCGTGTACGTGGTCTTGTCGATCTTGATACCGCCGTTAGCGGCGTGGGCATACATCGCCACACGTATCTCGTCGCTCGGAGCGATACCATGCTCGTCTTGTAGCCAAGTGGCAAATGTCTGCACGAACTCGGGGACATTCTCTCGCGGGAAGTCGTAGTGGAGCGCCAGGCCTTCGGCACCCGCTTGATCGATGGCAAGATCGATGGCGCGGGAAGCCAGGCGTGAAGTGAAGGGACCATATCCGGAGCGCTGTTCAAGCAAATCGTCCAGCTTGACGTCGGCAATGTCGACCGGCTGGTCAAACTTGACATAGCGCCAGGTTTTTTCGTTAAAGACCAGGTTGCGCTTAGGCTCAATGAAGCCGGGCATCATCTGCATGAACTCTATATTGGTTAGGGATGCGCCGTGCGCCTGTGCGATGGCTTGTGATGAGCTGAGCACGTCGGCGGAAGCGAGGCTGCGCTCGAACAGGCCGCCCGTGCCGCCCGCAGCGATGATAGTGGCCTTTGTTGTAAAGGTCACGATGCGCTCGTCTGTTTGGTTGTAGAGCATGGCGCCGGTAATCTTTCCGGTTGTGTCCTCAACAAGATCGATGAGCTCGTGGCGGGGGAGCAGACGAATGTCAAGAGATTTGATCTGGGCCGCACACGCGTCTTCAAGAGGCTTGCGGGTCAGACCGCGCCACATGCGTGTCTTATGGTCAAAGCAGGGGATAAATTGCTTTTGCTGGGCGCTCTCGGCGCTTTGCGGACGCTGGAGTTCTACGCCCAGATCCTGTTCGAGCCAGTCAATCGCTTGGGGAATGCCGTGGACGAACGTCTGGACGAGTTCGGGGTCGGCAGCGCCGCCGCCGACGGTTTGGATGGTGTCGATGAGGTCTTGCTCGTCGTCTTTGTCGACGGGGCCAATAAGGCCGAGGCCCCAGGTGCCCGGGAAGAAGCTCGATCCGCTCATGGTCTTGCCGGCGCATGCGATGGCAACGGTCGCGCCCGCGCGTGCTGCTTCTATGGCGGCGCAAAGGCCCGCGATGCCCGATCCGATTACCAGTACATCAGTTGATTCCATAGGATTCCTTTCTCGTTCGCGCATTGTCGCACGGGTGATCGGCAAAGGTATCGTGAAGACATAGGTATTCGGTAAAGGGCCAAAATGGAAGGTGGGCGTTACCGATGCTTTATCGCCCAACATAGTCTTCTCAATAAGTTGCGGTGAAATTGGGACTCACAAGGCTTCTGGAGCAGTCAGATGGCCTGTATTTACTCGCAACTGGTATACCGGGTGGACCGCTAAGAAGTTGCGGTGGAATAGTTCCTGTTTGGAAGGATGGGGCGGCTGTTTAGGAACTATTTCACCGCAACTGAGGGAGGGACAAAAAAGAGCCGCTACCCGGGTGGGTAGCGGCTCTAAAACTCAACTATATGAGCATCGCGCGGGCGCGATTAGGCCTTGAGGGCCTCCTCGACGGCGACAGCGCAGGCGACGGTGGCACCGACCATGGGGTTGTTGCCCATGCCGATGAGACCCATCATGTCGACGTGCGCAGGCACGGA
>DBFOPE010000203.1:0-9547 GCA_048429085.1 Collinsella sp. | reverse complement strand
CGGTCGTTCCAACTCGGGCGAGGGCGGCGAGGATCCGCGTCGCGAGACCCCGCTGGCCAACGGTGACTCCAAGAATTCCGCCATCAAGCAGGTGGCAAGCGCGCGCTTTGGCGTGACGAGCCGCTACCTGTGCAGCGCCTTTGAGATTCAGATCAAGATGGCCCAGGGCGCCAAACCCGGCGAGGGCGGACACCTGCCCGGCAAGAAGGTCTACCCCTGGATTGCCGAGGTCCGTCAGTCCACGCCCGGCATCGGCCTGATCTCGCCTCCGCCGCACCACGACATCTACTCCATCGAGGACCTGGCGGAGCTTATCTTCGATCTTAAGAACGCCAACCCCGGCGCGCGCGTGTCGGTCAAGCTGGTCAGCGAGGCCGGCGTCGGCACCATCGCCACCGGTGTGGCCAAGGGCGCGGCCGACAAGATCTTGATCAGCGGTCACAATGGCGGCTCGGGCGCCGCTGCGCGCGACTCTATCTGGCATGCGGGCCTGCCGCTGGAGCTTGGCCTTGCCGAGGCCCAGCAGACGCTGCTGCAAAACGGCCTGCGCTCGCGCGTGGTGCTCGAGGCCGATGGCAAGCTCATGGACGGCACCGATGTTGCTGTCGCTTGCCTGTTGGGCGCCGAGGAGTTTGGCTTTGCTACCATGCCACTCATCTCCATGGGCTGCCTCATGCAGCGTGACTGCCAGCAGGATACCTGTCCGGCCGGCATCGCGACGCAAAACTGCCGCCTGCGTCACGGCTTCCGCGGTAAGCCCGAGCACGTTGAGCACTTTATGCTCTTTGTGGCCGAGCAGCTGCGCGAGATCATGGCGAGCCTGGGCTTCCGCACCATCGACGAGATGGTCGGCCATCCCGAGTGCTTGCGTCAGATCGAGGTCCCGGGCAACCGCAAGGCAAACCTGCTCGATCTGTCGCCCGTGCTGGCGAGCGCGACCTGCGAGTTCGGTGCCCATATCCCGGGTGCCGACGGTCGCCACTTCCTGCCGCAGATGGCCGCGGACAGCGAGCTCGACAAGACGCTCGACTCCACGTTGTTTGTGCCCTATACGGCCGATGCCCGTGCACACCTGCGTCCGATTCGCTTCCGCGCCGATATCGCCAACGTCAACCGCTGCGTGGGCACCATCTTGGGCAACGCGGTGACCAAGGCGCATCCCGAGGGCCTGCCCGCCGGCTCCATCACCGTCGATTGCGATGGTTCGGCCGGTCAGAGCTTTGGTGCCTTCCTGCCGCGCGGCATTACGCTCAACGTGTGCGGCGACGCCAACGATTACTTTGGCAAGGGCCTTTCGGGCGGCGAGGTGTCGGTGCGCCCCAATCCGCATGCGACCTACAAGTTCGACGAGAACATCATCGTGGGCAACGTTGCGTTCTTTGGTGCTACGAGCGGCCGCGGCTTCATTAACGGTCTTGCCGGCCAGCGTTTTGCCGTGCGTAACTCCGGTGCCACCGTGGTGGTCGAGGGCTGCGGCAATCATGGCTGCGAGTACATGACGGGCGGTCTGGCGCTCATCCTGGGCGAGGTCGGGCAGAACTTTGCCGCCGGTATGACGGGCGGCGCGGCCTATGTCTTTGACCAATACGGCACGCTCGACGCCCGCGTGAACCATGAGAGCGTGGAGCTCAAGGCCCCGACGGCCGACGAGCTGGCGCAGATTCGTGCGCTCATCCAAGAGCACGTGGACGCGACGCAGAGCCCGCGCGGCATTAAGCTGCTCTACAGCTTTGAGACGATGAGCAAGCACTTTGTGAAGGTCATTCCGACTGAGTACGAACGCGTGCTGGCGATTGTCGCTGCGGCCGAGCCCGTGGGCAAGACGCATGCGCAGGCTGAGGAGCTGGCGTTTGACATTGTGACCGGTCGCGCGAGCGCCGCGGATGTCGCTCGCTTCGATGTCACGGGCGCTGCGTCCGTGGCTGCCAGCTCTGTTGCTTCGAACAAGAAGGAGGCGTAAGTGCCATGGGCAAGCCCGGTGCTTTTCTTGATATCGATCGCGTGACCCACGAGCTGCGCCCTGTGGAGGAGCGTAGCCGCGATTTCGATCCGCTGTACGTGGAGCTCGACGACGATGCGCGCCGCGCCCAGGCGAGCCGCTGCATGATGTGCGGTGTGGCGTTTTGCCAGATGGGCGCGAGCTTTGGCAAGGCACGCCCGAGCGGCTGCCCGCTGCATAACCTGATTCCTGAGTGGAACGAGCTGGTGTATCGCGGTCGTTGGGACGAGGCTGCCGAGCGCTTGTCGCTCACCTCGCCCATGCCCGAGTTTACGAGCCGTGTGTGCCCGGCGCTGTGCGAGGCCGCATGCAACCTGGGTTCGGTCGACGGCAAGCCCACGACGATTCACGATAACGAGCGCGCGATCAGCGACCATGAGTGGGCAAATGGCGGTCCGCGTCGCTTTGAGCCGGCAGGGGAGGGCGCACCCTCGGTTGCCGTGGTGGGCTCCGGTCCTGCTGGTCTGGTGGCAGCATGGGAGCTTGCGCGTCGTGGCGCCCGCGTGACGGTGTTTGAGCGCGACGACCGTCCGGGCGGTCTGCTCATGTACGGCATTCCCAATATGAAGCTCGAGAAGTCCGTGGTCGAGCGTCGCGTGGCGCTCATGCGCGAGCTGGGCATTGTGTTTGAGCTGGGTGCTGACGTTACGAATCCTGCGGTGGCGGCCAAGCTCAATGGCTTTGACGCCGTTGTGGTGGCTGCCGGCGCTCGTGCGCCCCGCGGTCTTTCGGCTACGAACGTGGATGCCCCGGGCGTGGTGTATGCCGTGGACTACCTGACGGCTTCGACCGTCTCGGTGCTCGATGGTGGTGAGCTCGCGGTGAACGCGCACGGCTTGGACGTTGTGGTCATTGGCGGCGGCGATACCGGCAACGACTGCGTGGGTACCGCGGTGCGCCAGGGTGCGCGCAGCGTGCGCCAGTTTGAGTTTTTGCCGGCTGCGCCCGATAAGCGCGCGGCGAGCAACCCCTGGCCGCAGTGGCCCAACGTTAAGAAGACCGACTACGGCCAGCAGGAGGCTATCGCTGCGATGGGTGGCGAGATGCGTGCCTGGGGCGTGGATACGCTTGAGGTGCTGCTGGACAAGAAGGGCGCAGCCGCGGGCCTGCGCGTGGTCGACCTGGATTGGTCGGTCGGCAAGCCCGAACGCATTGCGGGCTCCGAGCGCGAAGTGCCGGCGCAGCTGGTGCTCATCGCCTGCGGCTTTACGGGTCCGGAGCACAGCGTGTTCGAAGCCGTCGGCGTGCCCGCTGCCACGGCGGGCCGCCCGCTGCCCGTGATGGCCTCCGAAGGCTCGCACCTTGCGGCCCGCGTGGATGGTGTTGCTGCGGATGCCGCGCCGGTGTATGTGGCCGGTGATGCCCGCAACGGCAGCTCGCTCGTGGTGAGCGCCATGGCCGATGCCCTCGCCTGCGCTGCCGAGGTCGCCGAGGCCTTGAGGCTGTAAGGTAGTCATTCAGGCGCGTCCCCAACGACTAGTCATTGGGGACGCGCTTTTTTGTCTAGTCGTCGGGGACACTCTTAACGTCTGACTGCTCATTTGCTGACGTGCGGGTTCGCGGCGCCTTGCTGTTTTCGTGATGGCTGCGGCTGGCAAGCTCAAAATCTCTGTTTATTTGTCTATGTTTAACTGGGGTTTTGCTTCGGTATAACGTATCGGTCAAGCGTTCTGTCAAGTGCTTGGTCAGCATCTGGTTTGCAGCCTTATGCCCATTTCGTCCGCGCTGGCGGCGACCACCGGCCCTCCCCGTAAGCTCAAATTGAGGTTCATCAGTTTGAGGAGGATGCCATGGCTGATCATGTTTTGGACCGGGGACGTCTGGCCGAGGCCGTCGGCAACGATATTGCCGACATGGCTCACTTTTGGATGCTGCGGAAGTTCCAATTCCTGGAGCCGGCACGCGAGCAGTTCGAGATTATCGTCGATCCATGGCTCAGCTATTGTGAGGAGCCCTCGCAAAACGAAATCATGGCCTATAACATGGCATTTACCGATTGGCTGCTGTTCGAGCGTCCCTATTACCATGACAAGACGCTGCTGGAGCTGTATGTGGACGAGCCGCCGACGTCGCTTTCGCCTGCTTCGCTCAGACGGCTCGAACAGGTGCGCGACACGCAGTATTTCTCGCGCTTTGGCATTTTGGACAAGGATCCTGTGACTGGTATGGTCGCGCTGCGCGACACGCGCACCGACCGTCGTTTTGATGTCTACGACCCACATATCGTGCAAAAAGAGCACTGGCGCGATGGTGCGATTGCGGTGCGTCTCGCGTGCGTCGACGATGTCTGGCTGACGGCGGGGCAGCTCTACCTGTATGACATCGCGCGCCTGAGCGATACGGCGGTCGACGGGCCCGGCGCGGTGCATCCCGAGGACCTAGAGGACGGCTTCGATACCTCGTGTATCAGCTTCTTTCTGAGGCTGGTCCGCGACATCATGGGTGCCCAGGGGCGGTATGTGAAGTCGCTCAATATCTACGAACAGGAATGGGAGTAGGGGATGGGCAGTTGTTGCCTGCCTTGCCCTCTGCCTTTTGTCTCGATCTGTAACGTTCAGGGGCAAAAAACCGGTCTACCTGTTACAGATCGAGACAAAGAGGTGCAATGCTGCGCGAACGTCTCGATCTGTAACGTTTGGCGGCCCGGAGAACGTCTAACTGTTACAGATCGAGATGTTTTGAACCTGGCAGGGGGAATGTCTCAATCTGTAACATCTACAGGCCAAAATTCGACCTAACTGTTACAGATCGAGACAAAGGTTGGACGCGGTGCCGAAAGATCTTGATCTGTAACGTCTAGCGGCCAAAAATCGGTCTTCCTGCTACAGATCGAGACAAAGAGGTGCAATGCTGCGCGAACGTCTCGATCTGTAACGTTTGGCGGCTGCTTGTGCCCGTAACTGTTACAGGTCGAGACGTTTGTCGACGGCTGTAACAGCGGCGATGGCCCATTTTTCCGATGTGGTGGTGATGGAAGTGTCTAATACCGTTTTTAAACACAAACATGCAACACGTAACACCTTGGCGCGGAATAGGATGCTTGCCAGGCTCACGGAGGCGACCGAGCAAGGTGCACTGCTCGCAACGCACGACAATGCCGAGCTCATGTGGCTGCGGCGCCATGTGGGAACCGATGATATTGCGGAGCCCGAGCCGTATCTGTTCTGCTTTCAACATGATTGGGTTGTACTGACGCCGGCGGAGCGAGCGTTGCGTACCATCAAAGGGCTTGCAGGGTTTCATCCCGATTGGGCGTTTTGGGGTTATGACGCGGCACTTTTGTGGGGTCTGGAGGTGCCGAATGATCTGCTTGGGCCGCGATTTCTTGTTAAGACAGGTTGCTCGGTGCCGCTGAGTGCAGGATGCCGGCTGTTGCGTCCGCAGGCGGCGGGTGCGCTAGAACAAGTCGGCGGCGTTCGGGTGACGCCGTTTTGGCGCACGGTGGAGGATTGTCTGCTGCGTGCGCCGTTTTCGTATGGTCTGGCGATCGCCGATTCTGCACTGCGGGCGAAGGGCATGTCGCGCGACGACCTCTGCGAACGGCTCCAGGCCGATTGCGAGGGCAGGCGAGGGTATCGCAGAGCTCAGGTGATTGCGTCGCATGCGGACGGCCTGTCCGAAAACGGCGGCGAGTCTCGGTTCCGAGCATTCTTTATTGCATACGGCTTTCCGGTTCCGGAGTTGCAGGTGGAGTTTCGCGATCCGCTCGATTCGAGTCAGGTGTTTCGCGTTGATTATTTCTGGAGGCTCGAGGACGGGACATGTGTCATCGGCGAGCTCGACGGAAAGGGGAAGTATACCTTGCAGAACGGCGAGGGTCGGGAGTCGGTCGACCCGTTCGTGGCAGAGCGTCAGCGGGAATCTCATCTGACAATGCTCGGGCACAAGGTGCTTCGGTTCACGTTTGATGAACTCAAGAACCCGGGGACGCTGGTTGAAAAGATGAGGCTAGCGGGTATTCCGCAGCGGGCCGATTTGGCTGAGCAATGGAAGCGTCAGTGGTGTGGGCACTGAAGCGGACCGTCTCAATTTGTAACAATAAGGGGCCGTTTGGCCTCGTAACTGTTACAGATCAAGACAAAAGGTTGGCTACCGCTAAAAGATCTCAATCTGTAACATCTAGAGGCCGAAAACCTGTCTACTTGTTACAGATTTAGACGTTTGACGACGGGGCTGGGAATATCTCGATCTGTAACATCTGATGGCCAAAATTCGACCCAACTGTTACAGATTGAGACAAAGGCTGGAGGCACGACCGAAAATCTCGATCTATAACATTTGGAAGGTTAAAGACGGTCTATCTGTTGCAGATCAAGACGTTTTGCTGGAACGACCGAAGCATCGCTGCACTGGTTTGTTCATCCTCACGCCCCTCTCTTCCTCCCGTTAGCCGATATGTCCGCAGTAACCCTGTCGCGCTGGGTGATAATGGACAAATGTTCAAGTTAATCGTGAGGGAGGAGCTCGATATGGCGTCTGCCGATCGTTCCACGTTGTTTATCAATGCGACCGTCTTGGATGGTTCGGAACATATGGAGCCGCAGCCCGACATGGCCGTGGCCGCTGAGCGCGGTCTCATCACGTGGATGGGGCCGAGTGCTGTGGCACAGGCGCCTGCAGGTGCCGAGGTCATCGACCTGGCAGGGGCGTATCTCATGCCAGGCCTCATCAATATGCATGTGCATCTGTGCGGCTCGGGCAAGCCGGTTTCGGCGGGCGATGCGGGCGCGCTGATGAAGAAGCTCGATAATCCCGTGGGGCGCGCCATTGTCCGCCACATTCTTAAGGGCAGCGCACAGCAGCAGCTGGCAAGCGGCGTGACCACGGTGCGCGGCGCGGGCGACCCGCTGTTTGCCGATCTTGCCGTGCGCGATGCTATCGATGCCGGCAAGTATCAAGGTCCTCGCCTGGTGGCGCCGGGAACGGGCGTCACGGTGCCGGGCGGCCATGGTGCGGGCTTGTTCGCCCAGGTGGCCAACGGTCCCGCCGAGGCGGCCGAGCAGGTGCGCGACCTGTATGCTCGCGGTGCCGACGTCATTAAGCTATTCGTAACGGGCGGCGTGTTCGACGCGACCGAGGTGGGCGAGCCGGGAGTGCTGCGTATGCCCGTGGAGGTTGCCGCAGCGGCGTGCAAGGCGGCACACGATATGGGTCTTCCGGTTATGGCCCATGTCGAGAGTACCGAAGGTGTGAAGGCCGCGCTTGAGGCCGGCGTTGACACGATTGAGCACGGCGCTCCGTTGACGCCCGAGATCCTGGAACTGTACCGCGGCGCCGCGGGCACGCAGCTTGAGGGGCGTGCGCCCAGCGTGACCTGCACCATCAGCCCGGCGCTGCCGTTTGTATTGCTCGACCCGGAAAAGACTCATTCGACTGACACGCAAAAGAAGAACGGCGACATCGTGTGCTCGGGCATTATCGAGAGCGCTCGTGCGGCGCTGGAAGCCGGTATCAAGGTAGGCCTGGGCACGGATTCGAGCTGTCCGTTCGTGACCCAGTACGACATGTGGCGCGAGGTGGCCTATTTTGCCAAGTACGTGGGTGTGAGCAACGCCTTCGCGCTGCATACGGCCACGCAGGTCAATGCCGAGCTGCTGGGGCTGGGCGGCGAGACCGGCACAATCGAGTGCGGCAAGGCCGCCGATATCCTGATGACGCGCGAGAACCCGCTCGATGACCTGCGCGCTCTGCGAGAGCCGATGCACGTGATGTGTCGTGGCGATCTGATGCGCAAGCTCAAGGTCAAGCGTATCCCCGAGGTTGACGCCGAGCTCGACACGATTATGGCCATGCCGTCCGAGGCGCTGGCCGAGGAGCTCGCCCGCGACGGCGTGGCATAGGTGTGACAAAGGGACGGCCCCTTTGTCATAATCAAAAAAGCCGAGGTCCCAGTGCGAGGCCTCGGCTTTTATTTTGTCCCATGGTATGGCGGCTATGAGCGCGTTTCCATCTTGGCGTGGCACTTGGGGCAGGTGACGCGGATCTTGCCCTTGCCCTTGGGGACGGACAGCATCTGGCCGCAGTTGGGGCACTTGAGGTACGCCGTGGTCTTGCGGCCCTTCCACATCTTCTTGGCCGTTCGCTTGGCGCGCTCAAAGTCTTCCTTGCTGGTGCCGGCCGCGCGCGAGGCGTTGGAAGCCGCAGTCCCGCCGCCCAAGCTGGCGACGAATTTGCCCAGGCAGGGGACGTTGGCAGTCGCGGCAACGAAGGAATCATTTTCCTTGCGACGTGCATCGATATTTTTGGACAGGCCGCGCAGCACGCCAATCACGATGACGGCGATGGCGATCCAGCTGAGCCACTGGATGCGGGCTATCGATCCGATCATCGCGATGACAATACCCGCAAAACCCATCACGATGGTGAGCTCGTCGGCACCATTGCGACCCTTCATAAAGTCATTCATGCAAATTGCCTTTCGTTCGATATGCTGCACGCCTTTATACCCGATTTAGAGCAAGGGGGACAGGTTAATCTGCACCAAGGTGGTGCAAACGTACCTGTCCCCAATGTCCCAATTACTTGGAGAGCTTGTCGACGACGCGTTCGATCTCGGCGAGCTTGGCGGCTTTGAGGTCTTCGTCGCCCGATTCGATCGCCGAAGTCACGCAGCCCTCGATATGCGCCTTGAGCACGTCGGCGTTAATGCGCGCGAGGAGCGCCTGTGTGGCCATGAGCTGCGTGGAAATATCGACGCAATAACGGTCCTCATCGACCATCCGCAAGATACCGTCGATCTGGCCGCGTGCCGTCTTGAGCATGCGGGTCACCGATTTGTGGTCTGCCATCATGGCGGGTCCTCGTTTCTGGTCGATCTTCCGGATGCCCCCGTCAGTTGCGGTGAAATACGGACTGTTTAAAGGCCTAGGGCGGCTCAACAGTCCGTATTTCACCGCAACTACTGAGGATTGAGCAGACAGCGCCTGCTACGCGGCGGTCACGGACAGGGCGTGGAACTTCTCGCCCGCGGCCTCGACGGCGGCGGCGAGCTGCTCGGCGGTCACGGTGTCGGCGCACTCCACCTGGACGGTCTGGGTCTCGTGATCGGCGTCGGCGTCGGTCACGCCGGCAACGTTGAGCAGTGCCGTCTCGACAGTAGCATCGCAGTGGCCGCACATGAGGCCGGAAGTCTTGATTGTGTAACGCATGGATATTCCTCTCTGTTGTGTCGGCTTTCCCAGGCACCCGACCTTGACCTTCAAGCCGTCGCTCGCGTACCAAAGTACGCGTCGCTCCTCTTTCAGGTCAATCCCGGGCACCTGGAAAACCCGTTCTAAATGGACTTAATGGTGAGCCTATTTTGCCACTTTGGGCTTAAAGGTTCGCAGGCGCAGCGCGTTGCTTACGACGCACACGCTCGACAGGCTCATGGCCGCGGCGCCAAACATCGGCGAGAGTTGCCAGCCGGTGAGGGGGAAGAACACGCCCGCGGCGAGCGGAATGCCGATGCCGTTGTAGAACAGCGCCCAGAACAGGTCCTGCTTGATGTTGCGGATCGTGGCGCGCGACAGCTCGATGGCGCGGGCGACGTCCATGAGGTCGCTGCGC
>DBFOPE010000202.1:0-4252 GCA_048429085.1 Collinsella sp. | reverse complement strand
GCCTTGAGCTCGGAGACCATCTTGGCGACGTCCATGGTCACGGTGCCGAGCTTGGGGTTCGGCATGAGGCCACGGGGACCAAGGATCTTACCGATGCGGCCAACCTTGGCCATCATGTTCGGCGTAGCGATAGCGGCGTCGAAGTTGATCTCGCCCTTCTGGATCTGGGCGACGAGCTCGTCGGAACCGATGATGTCGGCGCCGGCAGCCTCGGCCTCGCGAGCCTTCTCGCCCTCGGCGAAGACGGCAACACGAACGGTCTTGCCGGTGCCGTGGGGCAGGGAGATGGAACCACGGATGTTCTGGTCAGCCTTACGAGTATCGATGCCCAGACGGAAGTGGGCCTCGACGGTCTCGTCGAACTTGGCGGTGTCGAGCTCCTTGATGAGCTTGGCAGCCTGAAGGGGGGTGTAGAGCGTGGCGCGGTCGATCTTCTCGGCAGCGGCGTTATAGCTCTTACCATGCTTAGCCATGTGCATTACCTCCTGTGGTTAAACGGGCGTGAGCCCTCCCACATCGTATCGTGTGCCCTATTGCACACATATAACGGGCGCCCCGGTCGGAGCGCCCGTCATTACCTAAAGAAATCGCTACTCAGCGATGGTGACGCCCATGGAACGGGCGGTACCGGCGATAATCTTCTTGGCGGCGTCAATGTCGTTGGCATTGAGGTCCGGCATCTTGATCTCGGCGATCTTGGTGAGCTGCTCCTGGGAGAGCTGACCGACCTTGTCGGCCTGGGGCTTAGCGGAACCAGACTTGAGGTTCAGCTCCTTCTTGATGAGGTGAGCCGCCGGCGGGGTCTTGGTGATGAAGGAGAAGGACTTGTCCTCGTAGACAGAGATCTCAACGGGGATGATGTCACCCTTCTTGTCCTGCGTCTCGGCGTTAAAGGCCTGGCAGAACTGCATGATGTTCACGCCAGCAGCGCCCAGGGCGGGGCCGACGGGAGGAGCGGGGTTAGCTGCACCAGCAGGAATCTGGAGCTTAATGACGTTGGCAACCTTCTTCTCAGCCATGGTCATTCCTTTCGAATCACGAGTGTGAAGTACTTGCTATATCGTAAGCACGCACGTGTTAGAAGCACTCCTGAGATGAGCAGTCACAGAAGAAGCACGCTCGCGCGAACGGACGAAAATCTTAAGCGATGACAGCGACCTGGTTAAAGTCGAGCTCGACCGGCGTCTCGCGGCCAAAGATCATCAGCGTGACCTTGAGCTTGCCAGCCTCGGTGTTAACCTCCGAGACCTTGCCATCAAAGTCGGTAAGCGGACCATCGGTGACGCGGACGGACGTGCCGACCTCAATATCAACCGAGGTGCGCTTGGGCGAATCGCCCTTACCGGGACGACGAGTCATCTTGTTGTACTCGTCGCGGGAAAGCGGAGCGGGCTTGCCGTTGCCGCCCAGGAAACCGGTGACGCCAGGCGTGTTACGAACACACGTCCAAGCATCGTCATCCATCTCCATGCGGACCAGGACATAACCCGGGAAGATCTTGGAATCCTTGGTCTCGCGCTTGCCACCCTCTTTAATCTCGGTGACGCGCTCCATAGGAATCTCGATATCAAAGATACGGTCCTGCATGCCCATGGTCTCGATGCGATGCTCGAGATCGGACTTAACGCGGTTCTCGTATCCAGAGTAAGTGTGAACGACGTACCAACGCTTAGACATGGTTTAGCCCCTCAATCCAGAGAACAGAGCAAGAGCCTCGCCAAAGCCAGCATCGAGCAGAGCGATGACGACGCCGACGACGATCAGAGAAGCGCAAACGACGACCGAGTAGTTCACGAGCTCCTTCTTATCGGGCCACGTGACACGCTTCATTTCGGACTTGACCGAAGCGAAATACTTCTTGGTGCGGGCGAAGAAACCAGGCTTCTCGTTCTTCTTGGACTTCGCAGCCTTCTCGTTCTTCTTGGCAACGGCCTTCTTGGCCTCAACCTTGGAGTTGGCGGCAGCGTTGTTGGCAGGCGCCTGCTGCTGAGCCTTCTTCTTGTTCTTCTTGTTGGCCATTTGGGTTACCTCCGCGCAATGCGCTTATACATGAGTAAACCGTAAGCCCCCAATTGGGAGCTTACGGAATAATGACTGGCACGCCAGGAAGGACTCGAACCCTCAACACTCGGTTTTGGAGACCGATGCTCTACCAATTGAACTACTGGCGTATGTGACTAGAGACTAGCGAGTCTCTTTGTGCAGCGTGTGGTGACGGCACCAGGGGCAATACTTCTTGATCTCCATACGATCAGGCATGGTCGACTTGTTCTTGGTGGTCGTATAGTTGCGGCGCTTGCACTCAGTGCACGCAAGAGTAACTAGAGTACGCATGTATCCTGAACCTTTCATTTCCGCCCCGTACGGGCACGAGTTGATACTTTATCAGCTCTACGTAAGTGCTGTCAACGAAAACCTCGAATCAATTGGTTCTCGGTGAACCCATTCATATTTGGAACACATCAATGGAGCCAACGAGATCTAATCGACGGTGCACCCAGGACCATTATCGATCCTCTCGACACCAGCAACGGCTCAATATCCATTGCAGAAAAGAACCCGGCACCCATATAAGTGCCGGGTTCTCTAAGTCAGCTATATCAAAGAGCTAATTTACTCAATGATCGTGGAGACGATGCCCGAACCGACGGTGTGGCCGCCCTCGCGGATAGCGAAGCGCAGGCCCTCCTCCATGGCGATCGGGTGGATGAGGTCGCCCTCGATGGTGATGTGGTCACCAGGCATAGCCATCTCGGTGCCCTCGGGGAGCTTGACCGTACCGGTAACGTCGGTGGTACGGAAGTAGAACTGAGGACGATAACCATCGAAGAACGGGGTGTGACGGCCGCCCTCCTCCTTGGTCAGAACGTAGATCTCGCCGGTGAACTTGGTGTGCGGGGTAACCGAACCGGGCTTGCAGAGAACCTGACCGCGCTCGATGTCCTCGCGCTTGATGCCGCGGAGCAGCAGACCGACGTTGTCGCCAGCCTCGCAGAAGTCCATGGACTTACGGAACATCTCGATACCGGTAACGACGGTGTTCTGGGTATCCTTGATGCCGACGATCTCGACGGGCTCGTTGAGCTTGAGCTCACCGCGCTCGACACGGCCGGTAGCAACGGTACCACGGCCGGAGATGGTCATAACGTCCTCAACGGCCATCAGGAAGGGGAGGTCGTTGTTACGAGCAGGCGTCGGGATGTACTCGTCGACGGCCTTCATGAGCTCGCGAATGGCGTCCATCCACTTGGCGTCGCCCTCGAGAGCGCCCAGAGCGGAACCACGGATGACGGGGATGTCGTCGCCGGGGAAATCGTACTCGGAGAGGAGCTCACGGGTCTCCATCTCGACGAGGTCGATGAGCTCGTCATCGTCGACCATGTCGCACTTGTTCAGGAAGACGACGATGTAGGGAACGCCGACCTGACGGGCGAGCAGGATGTGCTCGCGGGTCTGAGCCATGGGGCCGTCGGTAGCGGCGATGACCAGGATAGCGCCGTCCATCTGAGCAGCACCGGAGATCATGTTCTTGACGTAGTCAGCGTGGCCCGGGCAGTCAACGTGAGCGTAGTGACGGGCAGCAGTCTCGTACTCGACGTGGGAGACGGAGATCGTAATGCCGCGCTCGCGCTCCTCGGGAGCCTTGTCGATGTTCTCGAACGCAGTGAAGTCAGCCTTGCAGCCCTCGGTCTCGGAGAGAACCTTGGTGATGGCAGCGGTCAGCGTGGTCTTGCCGTGGTCGACGTGACCAATGGTGCCGATGTTAACATGCGGCTTAGTGCGCTCAAACTTCTCTTTGGCCATAAAGCCCTCCTCTAAACAGGTCGTCCCCGGACGGGACTTTGCCTTTATACCATAGTGGCCTCTCAACATACTATTGAGAAGCCACCGTGTTACCTATGGTAGCGGTGACTGGATTCGAACCAGTGACGCCACGGGTATGAACCGTGTGCTCTAACCAACTGAGCTACACCGCCGGATGGAGCCTGCAACCAGACTTGAACTGGTGACCTCTTCGTTACCAACGAAGTGCTCTACCGACTGAGCTATACAGGCACTTGACGGGTGGGAGCTATAGGATTCGAACCTATGTAGGCAGAGCCAACGGGTTTACAGCCCGTCCCCATTAACCACTCGGGCAAACTCCCAATCGTTCAAGTATCCGCAGGTCCTTTGGTCTTTTGGACCGCCGCCCCCGCGAACGAAGAAGATAATACGATGCCACCTTGGGGGCTGTCAACGAAAACCTCTA
>DBFOPE010000201.1:0-7091 GCA_048429085.1 Collinsella sp. | reverse complement strand
GCGAATCTCCTCGGTTACCACGACCAAGCAGATCACGCGCACGATGGAGATGGTCTCTACGGCCAAGATTCGTCGTGCCCTCGATCGCTCCAAGCAGGCCGAGCCCTATAAGGAGGCGCTGACCGACGTCATGTTGACGGTTGCCGGCGACGCCTCCTGCTCGGGTACCGACCCCATGCTGCAGAGGCATGAGACGGTAAAGCGCGGCCTGATTGTCGTCATTGCTTCGGACCGCGGCCTTGCCGGCGGTTTCAATACGACGGTGGAGCGCACGGCCGAAAAGCTCGCCGCTTCTTGGGCGAACAATGGCATCGAGTGCGAGATTATTGCGTGCGGACGCAAGCCGGCCACGTATTTCCGCGACCGCGCGAACGTCATCATGCACTTTGAGGGCAATTCCTCCGAGCCCGATTTCAATCAGGCTCGCATGATTTCCTCTCATATCTGCGATGCGTATCGTGCCGGTGAGCTTGACCGTGTCGAGCTTGTCTACCACCACGCCAAGAACCGCGTGGATCAGGAGCTTCGCGTCGAGCACTTGCTGCCGCTCGATCCCGAGATGATCGCTATGGCCCACGGTCCGCGTAAGAACGAGACCGACGCCCCTAAGCGCATCTCGTCCACGTTCGAGTTCGTGCCCTCTCCCGAGCATGTTCTCGGCAAGCTTGTACCGTCGTATATCCTGACGGTCATCTACCAGGCCCTGATCGATTCGGCGGCTGCCGAGCAGGGTGCACGCCGCAAGGCCATGCACTCCGCGACGGAAAACGCCACCGCGATCATCTCGACCCTTACCCGCACGTATAGTCGCGTGCGTCAGGCTTCGATCACGACCGAGATTAACGAGATCGTCGGCGGAGCCTCAGCATTGGAGGAACAGTAATGGCTAATAACACCGTAAAGCTTGCGGTCGAGGAAGCCACCAAGAAGACGACTGCCGGTGATGGTCGCATCGTTCGTATCATCGGCCCTGTCGTCGACGTCAAGTTTGACGGCGCGGTGCCCCCGATCTACAACGCGCTCACGGTCGAGGCCGAGACCCCGATCGGTCACCTGAGCACGATCCTCGAGGTCGAGAGCCAGCTTCCGGGCGGCGTTGTCCGCACGGTCGCCATGTCCTCGACCGACGGCCTGCAGCGCGGCCTTGTCGTCACCGATACCGGTGAGCCTATGAAGATGCCCGTTGGCCCCAAGACGCTCGGTCGCATTTGGAACGTTATGGGCAAGCCTGTTGACGGTAAGCCCATGCCCGAGGTGGAGGAGTTCTACCCCATTCACCACGCAGCGCCCCGCTTTGACGAGCTCACCACCAAGACCGAGATCTTCGAGACCGGTATCAAGGCCGTCGACCTTCTTGAGCCCTACATTCGTGGCGGTAAGACGGGCCTGTTCGGCGGTGCCGGCGTCGGCAAGACCGTTCTGATTCAGGAACTCATCAACAACCTCGCTCAGGAGCACGGCGGCACCTCGGTGTTCACCGGCGTCGGCGAGCGTACCCGTGAGGGTACCGACCTTTATCTCGAGATGAGCGAGTCCGGCGTTATCGACAAGACTTGCTTGGTCTACGGTCAGATGAACGAGCCGCCTGGAGCGCGTCTGCGCATCGGTCTGGCTGGCCTCACCACCGCTGAGTACTTCCGTGATCGTGGCCAGGACGTCCTGCTGTTCATCGATAACATCTTCCGCTTCTCCCAGGCCGGTTCCGAGGTTTCCGCCCTTCTGGGCCGTATGCCGTCCGCCGTTGGCTACCAGCCCACGCTGGCTACCGAGATGGGCGACCTCCAGGAGCGCATCACCTCGACCAAGACGGGCTCCATTACCTCTGTCCAGGCCGTCTACGTCCCTGCAGACGACCTGACCGACCCGGCGCCTGCCACGACGTTCACGCACCTCGATGCCACCACGGTCCTTTCGCGTAGCATTTCGTCGCTTGGCCTGTTCCCGGCCATCGACCCGCTCGCGTCTTCTTCCGACGCCCTCGATCCCTCGATCGTTGGCGAGGAGCACTATCGCGTCGCCGTCAAGGTCCAGGAGCTCCTGCAGGAGTACTCCGACCTTCAGGACATCATCGCCATTCTGGGTATGGACGAGCTGTCCGAGGAGCAGCGCCTTACGGTCAACCGTGCTCGTAAGATTCAGCAGTTCCTCTCGCAGTCCTTCCACGTCGCCGAGAAGTTCACCGGTAACCCCGGCGTCTACGTCCGCGTCGAGGATACCGTCCGCTCCTTCGCCGAGATTGTCGACGGCAAGGCCGATGACCTGCCTGAGCAGGCATTCCGCTATGCCTCCACGATTGAGGACGTGCGTGAGCGCGCCCGCAAGATGGAGGAGAAGTAGGTTATGCGTATCCGCATCGTGTGCCCCGTGAGCCTCGCCTATGAGGGTGACGCTGCGTTTGTGTCGATTCCGTCTACGGATGGCGAGTTTGGCGTTTTACCTGCCCACTCCAGCGAAATCTGCACGATCGACCGCGGTTACGTTCGCGTTTCCGATAAGGCCATGGGCACTGTCGACCACACGTTTGCCGTGGCCGGCGGCTATGCCCAGGTTGCGGACGATGTCGTGACCGTCCTCGCCGAGCGCGCTTGCGATTTGGCGACTGTCGACGCCGATAAGGTTAAAGCCGATATTCAAGGTTTTGAAGAGAAGCTGGGTAATTTGTCGGAGGATGATGCACGCCGCGCCTACCTCTATAATGAAATCGCATGGTGTAAGCTCAAGCTTGCCCAATAGTCAAACGATTTAGCGTTCGACCATTTGCGAATACATCATGCCCGGGATGGCTCAGCCACCCCGGGCATGCTTTTTGAAAGGGTAGACCTTGGATATTATCCGTGTTGAGGGTGGCCACGCCATCGGAGGCTCCGTGCCTGTTTCGGGTGCAAAGAATTCCGCACTCAAGCTCATGGCGGCAACGCTTCTGGCACCGGGCAAGACAACGCTTCAGAACGTGCCCGATATTTCCGATGTCCACGTTATGGGCAAGGTGCTCAAGGGCATGGGCGCCACGATCGAAGTTCTCGATGAGCACACGCTCGAAATCGATACCTCTCAGGTTGATTCCTGGGAGGCGCCCTACGAGCTTGTCGCCAAGATGCGCGCCTCCACGGCCGTGATGGGCCCCCTGCTGGGTCGTTTCCATCGCGCCAAGATTGCCATGCCGGGCGGCTGCAATCTGGGTGCTCGTAAGATCGACATGCACATCCTGGGTCTTGAGGCACTGGGCGTAGAATTCGACACCGCACACGGTTACATCAATGCCAACGCACCTCAGGGATTGAGTGGCACTACGGTTACGCTTGAGTTTGCCAGTGTCGGTGCTACTGAGAACCTCATCATGGCGGCCGTGCGTGCGCGAGGCACTACGGTTATCGATAATGCGGCTCGCGAGCCCGAGATCGTCGACCTTGCCAACATGCTCAACGAGATGGGCGCCAAGATTGTCGGCGCCGGCACGCCTGTCGTGACCATCGAAGGCGTGGACGAGCTGCATCCCGTTACCCATCGCGTGGTGGGTGACCGCATCGAGGCCGGCACCTTTATCGTTGCCGGCGCCTTGATGGCCGATGACCGTGGTGTAGACGTTACGGGTTTTTGCCCCATTCACTTGGGTATGGTGCTCAAGAAGATGGAACTCATGGGTATCGAGTGTGAACGAATCGAGAATGGCGTTCACGTGAGTCGCGTCGAGCGCATCAAGCCGGTCGATATTCAGACGCTTCCGTTCCCGGGCTTCCCGACGGACATGCAGGCGCAGATTATGGTGCTTTCAGCCCTTGCCGATGGCAGCTCTGTGATTACCGAGAATATCTTCGAGAACCGTTTTATGTTCGCGTCGGAGCTGGTCCGCATGGGCGCGGACATCCGCATCGAAAGCCATCATGCCATGATTCATGGCGTCAAGGGGTTCTCGGGCGCACAGGTTACCTCGCCCGATCTGCGTGGCGGCGCCGCGCTCGTCGTTGCTGGCCTTATCGCTGATGGTGTTACCGAGGTCTCGGCAATCCATCACATCAAACGTGGCTATGAGCAGTTTGTCGAAAAGCTGCAGACGCTTGGCGCGCATGTCGAACATGCCACCGTTCCCGATCCCGTCATCTACTAATGCAGGTTGCCTATGTTTAACAAGAAGCCCCTAGCGGATAACACCCGAAGACCCTCGACTGGTGCGCAGGCCAAGATTTACAGCCGCGACAATGTCGCACGCTATTCTGAGCGCGCCCGTCAGCGCCGTCGCGGCCGCACGGTTCGCCGCGTCGCGCTCATCGCCGTGCTCGGTGTGTTGCTGAGCGCCACGACTGCTGCGGGTCTGTGGTTTGCCACTATCATGGGCAAGCTTGGCGACTCCAATGTCATTACCAACAACCTGCGCCAGATTCTGGTCGATACCGATGAGGCAAAAGATCCGTTCTACGTGCTGCTTCTTGGTACCGACGGTCGCCCGGGCGAGGATACGTATCGTGCCGACTCGATTATCCTGGCTCGCATTGACCCCACGCAAAAGCAGGCAACGCTTATCTCCATTCCGCGCGATACCAAGGTTGTCTATAACGGCTCGACCATGAAAATTAACGCCTGTCATACGTATGGCGGCGCCGAGGCTATGGTCCAGGCGGTCAATGAGCTGTGCGGCGTGCAGATTTCTCACTATGCCGAGGTCAGCTTTGACGGCATGCAGTCGCTTATTGATTCGGTTGGCGGTATCGACATCAACGCGACCGATGACGTCGACGATCCCGAGCATCTGGATATTAAGATTACTGCCGGCCAGCAGCATATGGATGGCGCCACTGCCCTTACCTACGCCCGTTGCCGTTACATCTATGCCGACGGCGACTACACACGCATGCGCCACCAGCGTCAGGTGCTCGGCGCCCTTGCCAACCAGATTCTCAACAACTTTGACCCCACCAAGGTCTTTGATCTGGTCAATTCGCTGTCCGACATGCTCGTGACGGACATGAGCGTTCAAGATATCGTTTCCACGGTCAATGCCATGCGAGGCATGGATGTCGACGGCATGTACTCGGCCAATCTGCCCTCGTATGCCGACGAAACCACCGTAATTGATGGCCAGAGCTACGTGTTTGTGTACGAAGACGAGCTTAAGGAAATGATGGCGCGCGTCGATGCCGGCAAAGACCCCAAGGGGCCCAACACCATGGGCCTATCCGATGGATCGAGCTCTACCATTGGCGATCTCAACGAAAATACGTCCGATGATTATGCATACGGCACCGCGACGTCTTCGACCGGCTCGGATGGTTCTGGCGATTCGGGTGACGGTTCCGGTTACTACGAAGAACCAACCGGGGACGGCAACGGTTACGACGCCAACTACTAGAGTTACGCGGGCTTACCAGCCCGCGTAACGGCTCGACGCTGCGCGCCGCCCAAGGCGACAACTTGTCATTCAAAAGGCAGGGCATGACCAGAAGGTCAATGCCCTGCCTTTTTCATGCCAACTTGTTCGCTCTGGACGTCGCTCGCTGACGTTGATTCAACCAGCGATGTCGCCACTTGCAGTTGGGTAGTCCACTTGGCACTTGGGGACGTTCCTTATGTGCCGGCAGTTTGGGACACTCCTTGCGTCAAGAGATTGGCGCGCGTCAACCTGTTCTCATAGCAGCAAAAAAATCGCCCCGACCTCGGTTGAGGACGGGGCAGTTTTGCTCACCTAGATAGTTCGAGTTTCTTATGCAAAGCGGGCGACGAGCGCCTGCAGGACGTCGGTCATCTTGACGAGCGAGCTGACCGGAATAAACTCGTTGACGCCATGGTAGCAGTAACCGCCCGTCGAGAGGTTGGGGCAGGGCAGGCCACGGAACGACAGTTGGGCGCCGTCGGTGCCGCCGCGAATCGGCAGCACCTGGGGCTCGACGTCGCAGGCAAGGAAGGCGTCCTTGGCGACATCGATCAGCTCCGGGTAGTCGCGGACGATCTCGGCCATGTTGCGGTACTGGTGCTTAATCTCGACCGTTACGCGCTCCTCGCCCAGTCGCTGGTTGAGCAGTGCGGCGGCGGCATCCATCAGCTCGAGCTTCTGCTGGAACTTGGCGGCGTCGTGATCGCGGACGATATAGCGTGCCGTGGCATGGTCGACCGTTGCCGAAACGCCCTCAAGGTGATAGAAGCCCTCGTAGCCCTCGGTGTATTCCGGGCGCTGCACATAGGGGAGCAGGGCATTGAAGTCGCAGAATAGATTGCCCGCGTTAACCATGCGGCCCTTGGCGTCGCCGGGGTGAATGGACTGACCCTCAAAGCGAACGGTTGCCTCGGCGGCGTTGAAGCACTCCCACTCGAGCTCGCCAACCGGACCGCCGTCAACCGTGTAGGCGTACTTGCAGCCAAAGGTCTCGATATCCAACAGTTCGGCACCGTGACCGATTTCCTCGTCCGGGCAGAAGCAAATGCCAAGCGTGGGGTGGGGCAGGGTGGGGTCCTTTGCGATACGCGCGACGAGCGCCATAATCTCGGCGACACCCGCCTTGTCATCGGCGCCCAGCAGCGTGGAGCCGTCGGTACACACCAGGTCCTCGCCCACCAGGTTGTTCAGGGCGGGAAGTTTGGTGGTGCTCATGGATACGGGCTTGCCGTCGACGATGCCGCAAACTAGGTCGCCGCCTTCATAGTGCACGATGTGCGGCGCTACGTCGGCGCCCGGCGCGACCTCGGTGGTGTCGAGGTGCGCGATCAGACCCAGGGCGGGCTTGTCCTCAGCGCCCGCACTTGCGGGGATATGCGCGCAGACATAGGCGTGCTCGGTCACGTGGGCATCTTCCGCACCAAGCTCGCGCAGCTCTTCAGCCAGCACGTTGGCAAGGTCAAACTGAACGGCGCTCGAGGGTACCTGGTCGCAGTTTGCATCCTCGGACTGCGTGTTGATCTGGACGTAGCGCAAAAAGCGTTCGAGGACATCGGGGCTCGTGGTGGTGTTTTCCATAAAGACTGCTCCAATCTTGGTCGTCGTGTGCAACAAGAACTCTAGCACGGTATGCCACGGCATACCACGACGCTTGGATGGGGTAGAATCAGCCATTGAATGCAGAAGGGACGGAAGATCATGGATACGACAAATAGCTCGCGCGAAC
>DBFOPE010000200.1:0-3655 GCA_048429085.1 Collinsella sp. | reverse complement strand
GACGAAGAGGATAAAGACGAGGAAAAAGAAGAGGAAGAGACCACAACCACCACAACGACAACAACGACAACCACGACCACTGAAACCCCGGGCGGTAACACCACCGGCGATAGCGGTACGACAGGTGGCGACGGTGGCACGGGTGGCGATGGCGGCACGGGTGGCGACGGTGGCACGCCGGCGCCTACACCCGACCCTACGCCCACGCCCGACCCCTCTACGGGCCAGCAGACGCAAAGCGGCATCTGACACCAAGGCGCCCGAGCAGCACGTACGCTGCTCGGGCGCTTCTTTATTTCAGCAGATGCCACAAGATGCCACGACGGTCCCGGCTGCAAGACCGATAGGGCAACGGGTGCCGGCATGCAAAAGGGCGCTGACTTTCGTCAACGCCCTCGGCAATTACCTATAGCAACAATCGGCACAGCAGCAGTGCCACGCATCCCCTACTTGTGAGAGTTACTCAGCTTGTTGATGAGCGCCTCAAGACGCTCTCCGTCCTCGGCCGTCTGCGCAATGACCAAGATCGTGTCGTTGCCGGCAAGCGAGCCAAGCACGTCGGGCAGCTCCGCGGCATCGACAGCCGCGGCAATACCGGAAGCCGTACCGGGCTGCGCCTTGATCATAACCAGATTATCGGTGCGCAGTACGCCGGTAACCAACTCGGAAACCATGCGCTGCAGATGCAGGTCCTCGGCAAGGACATAGATGCCCTCGGGGAGCTTACGCAGTCCCATGTCCGCGATATCGCGCGAAACGGTCGCCTGCGTGCAATCGAAACCCATGGCGCGAAGCTCGTCTACCAAAACGCGCTGCGTACGTACGTCCTTATTGCGAACAATATCTCTGATGGCATCCTGGCGCCCATTGCGTTTTTTGGCCATACAAAACCTCACTCCAAAAGATGGCGGAGACAATCACTTAGTAATTGAATAGTTTAGCGCTATTTGAGGGTTTTAGTGAATAAGAACGCATTTCGAAACAATTCCATGCAATTTATTTCGAAAATCACGCTACTAGACAGTCCGGACGCCCGAACGATTGAAAAAAGCCGCCAGATGCGTATACAACGCACATCGCATAGGCTTGGCACTAGCTATCGAACCATAGAGCAGACCTAGGCCCCGATGATTGCCTTTAAGAGCCGCAACCATCTGACGGGTACGCTGCGCTTCGAGCATATCATGCAAACGGGCCGAACGCTCTATTGAAGATACACCATGGGGGCTCAGACACAAATTTTCGATGCAGGCAACCAGGCCGGCGTAGTAATACCGCTGGCAGACCAGCTTCAACTGATCGCCACCGCCCGCGACGGCAAGCGAGTCGGCAAGCCTGTCGAGCGCCCCGATATCATCAGAAAGCTTGGCAAACATCGTGGGGTCAAACGTCTCCGTAATCGACGGCGCCACTGCATGAAAACGGGCACGGCCACATCCCGAAACGCGCTTTGCCCGCGAAAGCGCGAACGTCAAAAAAGACACCGTGCGAAACGCATCGCCGTGCGCAAGGCACGCCTCAAAGAGGGCGCGATCATACAGCACGCCAGAGGTCTGTCGGATTAAACCACAGGAAACCAATTGGGTCAGGCAAGCCGCCCGGTCCTCATCTTCAGAAACGGATGTCGCGTCCAAAACTCGGGAATGACGTTCGCGGTGAACATCGTAGCGATCGAGCGAAACAGAGGGAAACACGATGTCAGCAGAAGCGTCGCAGGAGCTTTCGACCATCTGCGAAAGGGACTGCGGCGCAAACCACTCATTGGCATTCATCGCAATGATCTGGGAGCCGCGCGAAGCCGCAAAACCGGCACGCAGGCAGGCGCCAGGCACTGGGTCCTCAACATCAATCAAATCAATATGAATGTCTCTGTCGGCAGCAACTTCGAGCGAATGGCGCACACCGGCTACCACGCCGCGGCAAACGACGACAATCTGCAAATCGTAGAGGTCTTGGTTCTGGATGCTCTCGAGAGCGCGCATCGTATAACTGGGCGAACCCTCAACAATCAGGATCACCGAAAGTCGCGGATGCGAACCACGTCGAACCAAGTTTTCCGTCCTCTCGACAGCCAGTAACAAACTGCCGTTCATGGTACACCCCGTCATTAAATGCGGATGGTCGCCCGTCGCGATGCACGTCAAGAACAGATGTTGCACACGCCCCGCTCACAGGCACTGCACACAAAGATCGCCGTCAGGAAGCCACTTCCCTAATCGATCACCACAAGCTCGGCGGGGTCGTAGTCCACGCCCATAAAGGTAAGACCGCATGCGGGCGCCGTAGGACCGGCAGCGGAGCGATCGCAGACATCAATTACCTCGCGCATCCACTCGGGATCGCGGCGATGCATGCCGATCTCGACAAGAGTGCCCACAATGGTTCGCACCATCGAATGCAAAAACGCATTGCCCTCGATGGTAAACGTGAGGATGTCCTCGCCAAAGGCTACCTCATGGCCAAACTCGGCACGCATTACGCAGCGGTGCGTAGGTTTGCCCACGGCAGAGGCGACCTTGCAAAAGCTCTTAAAGTCCTGCTCGCCCAAAAGCGCAGGGCAGGCGGCCGCCATCGCATCGACGTCGAGGCGATAGCGATGCCACCATACTGCACCGCGTGACAGCACGGGCCGCGCATCACGGTCGGCAATGCGATAGGTGTAAGTGCGAGAGCGCGCGTCAAAACGTGCAGAAAAGCCCTTACGAGCCTTGTAGACCTCGTTTATGGCGATATCTTTGCCCAGGAGGGCATCCATAGCCCTCAGCCACCTACGGCGCGTCAAAGCGAGCTCAGCGTCCGTTACGGGCACGCTGATGTATTGGGCCACCGCATGAACGCCGGCATCGGTACGCCCCGCGCACGTCAGATCGATTGGGCGGCGCAGCAACGTCTCGATTGCACGGCGCAGCTCGCCTGCAACCGTCGTCTGGCCCGGCTGCTCGGCAAATCCGCTATAGGAGGAGCCATCGTAGGCCACGCGAAATACAAGGGTGGCGTCGAGCTCGAGGGTCGAATTGAAATCAGACGGCGCAGTCATGGGCGCTCCCAACAAACTAGCAACGGTATTGCGACAAAAAAAGAGGGGTACGCGAACGTACCCCTCGAATATAGCCTATGCAGACAGAATGTCTACTCAGCGGTCTCCTCAGCAGGAGCCTCCTCGACGGCCTCGACCTTCTTGGGAGCAGCGGCCTTCTTGGGGGCCGGAGCAGCCTTCTTGGCCTTAGGCGTGCAAGGCTCGGTGACGAGCTCCATGATAACGATAGGAGCGTTATCGCCCTTACGGTTACCGAGCTTCATGATGCGGGTGTAACCGCCGTTGCGGTCCTGCCACATGCCCTGAGCAGCCTTGTCGAAGATCTCGGCAACGAGCTGCTTATCGCCGAGCTTGGCGATAGCCAGACGACGAGAGTGCAGGTCGCCCTTCTTGGCCCAGGTGATGATCGGGTCGACGACCGAACGCAGCGCCTTAGCGCGGGTCTCGGTGGTCTTGATGCGGTCGTTCTCGAAGAGAGCCTTAGCAAGGCTCTTCTTCATGGCCTTGGTGTGGCTCGCATCGGTGCCGAGCTTCAGGCCCTTCTTAACGTTGTGACGCATGGTCTAGTTTCTCCTCAAATATGCGAAGCATTAAGCCTTCAGGCTCAGGCCCATGGAC
>DBFOPE010000199.1:0-3962 GCA_048429085.1 Collinsella sp. | reverse complement strand
TCTGATAATCGAAGAAGCTGCCCACGCCCAGGCAAAGGGCAAGGATAACCGCGATAATGGCGACATCTTTCTTATAGATGTATCCGAACATGCTTTCCTTTCGATGTGGCTGGAATCAACCTGCAACGTGGCGGGGCAAAGATGACTCCGCCCCGCTACGCCCCTTACTTGTCAGTCATCGTCACTCGCGCCTAATTGCTGCAGCAGCATGAGTGCCGCGGCCACCGGGCCGGTGCCGTCGTTGGCGTCGAGGCCGCGACCCAGGCCGCTGCCCACACCAGCGCCTGCCTTGTAGGGCACCGACAGCTTGCGGCTCTTGGGGAAGTTCACCGCGCCATAGCGGGTCTTAAGCTCAAAGGCCACCTTCTTGGGCACGTCGACGCCCAAAAACGTGATGCGGCCGCCGCTGAGCGTGACGCTCTCGAGCCCCAAGCGCTCGCCGCGGATACGAATACGCGCGCGGTTGAACAGGTTGAGCCCCGCCAGCGGCAGCTCACCGAGCGCGGCCTCGGTCTCTTCCTGCACCTCGTCGATGCTCTCCAGGTCCTCGGCCGCCGCGAGCTTACGGTACACGAGCACGCGCTGATCCACCGCCGGCAGGTACTCCTCGGACAAGAAGTAGTCGGCCGGCAGGTTAATGCCCACGCTCGCCGCCTCCACGCCGGCGTCGTCATCGCCGCGCGCCTCGGCCACTGCCTGGCCCAGCATCTGCGTAAACAGGTCAAAGCCCACGCTCGACAGGTTGCCGTGCTGCTCGGCGCCCATGAGCGAGCCGGCACCACGGATCTCCAGGTCACGCATGGCGATACGCATACCGCTGCCCAGGTCCTGGAACTCGGAAAGTGCGGTCAGGCGCGCCGTCGCCTCCTCGGTGAGCGGCAGCTCGCCCGGGAACATAAAGTACGCGTAGGCCTGCGTGGCAGAGCGGCCCACACGGCCCTTGAGCTGGTAGAGCTGTGCCAGGCCCAAGCGCTGCGAGTCCTCGATGATCAGCGTGTTGGCCGTTGCGTTGTCGATGCCGCTCTCCACGATGGTCGTGGCGATGAGCACGTCGATCTTCTTGGTCGCGAACTCGATCATCACGTCCTCGACCTCGCGCGGGCTCATCTTGCCGTGCGCCACGCCCACGCGCGCCTCGGGCGCGGCCTCGTGCACGCGCGCCACGGCATCATCGATGGTCTTGACGCGGTTGGACACGTAGTACACCTGGCCGCCGCGGCCCACCTCCAGACGAATCGCCGCGCTCACCACATCGGGGTCGTACTCCCCCACGTGCACGATCACGGGACGACGCCCGGTGGGCGGCGTGGTGATCAGGCTCATGTCGCGCACGCCGCTCGTGGCCATCTGCATGGTTCGCGGAATAGGCGTTGCCGAAAGCGTGAGCACGTCAATCTGCTCGCGCAGGTTCTTGAGCTGCTCCTTGTGCTGCACGCCAAAGCGCTGCTCCTCGTCGATGATCACTAGGCCCAGGTTCTTGGGGTTCACATCGGCCGAAAGCAGGCGGTGCGTGCCGATAAGCACGTCAATCGTGCCCTCGGCAAATGCCTTGAGCGCGCGCTTTTGCTGCGCCGGCGTGCGGAAGCGGCTGAGCACCTCGACCTCAAGGCCAAACGGAGCAAAGCGCTCAAAGAACGTCTCGTAGTGCTGCTGGGCCAGAATGGTCGTGGGGCAGAGCACCATGACCTGGCGGCCGGAGTCAACGCACTTAAACGCCGCGCGCAGAGCGACCTCGGTCTTGCCAAAGCCCACGTCGCCGCACAGCAGGCGGTCCATGGGCTTGGGCGCCTCCATGTCGGCCTTAATGTCGGCGATGGCCTCCAGCTGGTCGCGCGTCTCGTCGTAAGGGAAGCTCTGCTCCATCTCGATCTGCTCGGGCGTGTCGGGCGGGCAGGCGATACCGGTAATCGACGAGCGGCGCGTATACAGATCGACCAGGTCAAACGCCAGCTTTTTGGCGTTCTTGCGTGCCTTGTTGGTGGCACGCGTCCAGTCGGCGGTATTGAGCCTGGTCAGGCGCGGCTTGTCACCGTCGGGACCGACGTATCGCGTGATGCGGTCGACCTGCTCGAGCGGCACGTAGAGCTTGTCGCCGTCGGCATATTCCAGCAAAAAGTAGTCGCGCTCCTTGCCGCCCACTTCTTGGCGCGCGATCTCGCTAAAGAGTGCGATGCCGTGAGTGGCGTGCACCACGTAGTCGCCCGGCTTAAACGGGAAGGTGATCTGCGTAATGTCCACCTTGCGGCGGCTGCGCGCGCGGTTGGCGTCCATGCGGGCGTTGAGGTCGGCAATCGAGAACACGGCCAGGTTGGCATCGGGCACCACCACGCCCTGCGGCAGAGCGGCATCGACAAAGGTCACGCGTCCGCGCGAGATAGTAGGCACGGCGGCGCCGGCGGCTGCCTGGGCGGCACCTGCCTCGAGCGAGCGGGCGTTGAGCGCATCGGCCTTGCGCTCGCGAATTGCAGCATGGGCATCCTGACGGGCAGCACGGTCGGCAGAATCTGCCGCCGCCACGCGCACGCGCTCGCCAATGACGCCGGCGTTTTCGGGCGCCGCGGTCAGCGATTCCTCAAAGGTAATGCCCTCGTCGCCAAAGGTGAGCTCCATCGACTCGCGCGCACCGCGGTCGGGAATGGCAAACACGCAGGCGTAACGCTTGCCCACGACTTCCTGAATGCGCGTCATAAAGCGATTGTCCGAACCCGCGATGGCCGGCTGCTCAATCTTGAGCTCGGCCGTAACCGCACCGCCGGCACGGATGAGGCTTACGTAGTTCAGGCGCTGCTGAGCACCAAAATCGAGCTGCTGGGCACGTACATACAGGCCATCCAGTCGGTCGACCCCCGCCTCGCCGGCACGGGCCTCGATATCCTCGTAGGCACGCAGGCAATCGTCGAACAGCGAGCGCGGCTCGGACAGCACCACGAGCGCCTTGCCGCTCACGTGCGCCAGCGGGCTCACGGTCTGGCCGTACATCACCGGCAAAAAGCGGTCGAGCTCGGGCGTGACGATGCGCGCATCCACCATCTCGAGCAGCGCTGCCAGTTTGCTGTCGTCCTGGCTGGCGCGATAAAGCGCCACATGCATGTTGTGGACGGCCTCGTCGGTAAGCGCCAGCTCACGGCAGGGGAAGATCTCGATGCTGTCCTCGTTGCCGATGGTCTGCCCCGTTGAGCTCACCATGCGACGGATGCGATCGATCTCGTCGCCGAAGAACTCGATGCGCACGGGCGCTTTTTCCTGCGCGGGGAACACCTCGACGGTGTCGCCGTGAACGCGGAACAGACCGGGCGCATCAGCGGCACCGGCATTGGTGTAGCCCATGCCCACCAGGCGCTGCGGCACCTCGTCAAAAGGAATCTCCTCGCCCACCGCAAAAGTGGTGGACTCCCAATAGCGACTCTCGACCGGCGGCACGCAGCGCAGCAGCGCACGGGCCGAGGCAACCATGATACAGTTGTCCCCGCGCACGATGCGCCCCAGAGCCTCGCAGCGCTGCGCCACCACGGCATCGTCGGGCGCCTGCTCGCGCCACGGATAGTCCTTACGCTCGGGAAAGCGGCACACGTGCGCCAGGCCCACATAGGCGGCAAGGCTGCGCGCGGCGCGATCAGCCGCATCCTCGCCGCTCACAATGTAGACCGTCGGGCGCGGGCGGCGCGCAAACTGGGCGGCCGCCATAAGCGTGCGGCCCGACTGCGACACGGCCAGCGTCACGTCCTCGCCGGCATCGAGTCCGGCCTCGACGGTCTGCAGTGCCTCGGCAGTGTAGAGCTGCGCGGCTATACGGTGAATGAGCATGCTGTTCCTCCGGCATCGCAACGCCAAAAGCCCGCCGGGGCAAGCTCGGCGGGTCGTACGTCAAATACATTGTCTGTCATGGTAGCGCATGGAGAGGACTCCGGCTCAAGGGCAAACCCAGCCCCGCAAAAAACGCCAGACGAAGATGCGTTCCGCCC
>DBFOPE010000198.1:0-3938 GCA_048429085.1 Collinsella sp. | reverse complement strand
TTTTGCCGCCGTGGTGGGCGTTCAGGTCCTGCTCTTTGTCCTGTCGACGGTTCTCGATATCGACAATAACGGCAAGATCATCCTGCTTGTCATTTGGATCATCTCGGTTATTGCCATCTGCGGCTGGCTTATCAATATCGAATATATCCGAGCGAGCCTCAATACCCAGATGCGCATCTCGGCGCTTTCGGATGAGGACCTGCGTCGCGAGATGCGCGAACACACGGCCGCCATTCCTGCCGCCCGCCACATGTTTGGCCTCAACGCCAGCGAGCGTGGTGCCAAGGGCGGCGATCAGTCCACGGGCCGCTTGCCGCATATCGGCTCGCACCATAAATCTCAGGGCAGCGACAGCACAGCCACAAATGATGGAGATACCACCGCGCTTGGCAAGCACTCCAAAGGAGGTGAGGCATAAATGAAGAACATCCTGCATCTGTTTAAGCGCGATGTCCAAAACGTGTCTCGCTCCGTGATCGGCTTGGTTGTCGTGATGGGCCTCATTATCGTACCGTGTCTGTACGCGTGGTTTAACATCGCCGGCAGCTGGGATCCGTACGGCAACACCGGCAATCTTAAGATCGCCGTGGTCAACACCGATGAGGGTTACGAGAGCGATTTGATCCCCGTCGAGGTTAACGTGGGCGAAAACGTGACCGCCACCCTACGCGGCAACGAGAGCTTCGATTGGGTTGTGCTCAACAATCGCGAAAAGGCTATCGAGGGCGTTAAGTCGGGCGCGTACTATGCTGCCGTCGTTATCCCCAAAACGTTTAGCGCTGACATGATGACGCTTTTCTCGACCGACGTGAAACACGCCGATATCGAGTTTTACGAGAACCAGAAGGCCAACGCCATCGCGCAGATCGTGACCGAGAAGGGTTCGAGCGCCGTTCAGAACCAGGTTAACGAATCTTTTACCGAGACCATTACGAGCATCGGTCTTAAGACGGTGTCCAGCCTGCTCGATTACATGAGCACCGACCAGGTCAGCAACTTTATCGCCAACCTGTCCTCGACGCTTGGCGATTCGATTGAGGACCTGCGAGACGTTCAGGCAAATGCTTCGTCGCTGGCGGGCATTTTGAGCTCCACGTCCGATTCGCTGACGTCGGCGAGCGGCATGCTCAAGCAGACCGGTGCCGTCGATGAGTCGACAAAGCAGCTCATGGAACATGCCAAAAGCGGCATCGATGATTCCAAA
This sequence comes from Collinsella sp., assembly GCA_048429085.1. Lineage (GTDB taxonomy): Bacteria > Actinomycetota > Coriobacteriia > Coriobacteriales > Coriobacteriaceae > Collinsella. The sequence goes on along the minus strand of DBFOPE010000198.1, from coordinate 2,734 downwards.
GAAGCGCTTAAGGCGGCAAACGATGCCATCGATGCCGCAATCGATGGAAGTGCGGGTTCGTTCGACAATGTGTCTGCCGAGCTCGCGAAGGCGTTCGACACCGCAAACCAGCATGTCGACCTTACGGTGTCCCAACTCAACGATGCCGCTGCGGCCCTCAATGCGCGCGCCAAGGATATCGATGCGATGGCCGATCAGCTCCGCAGCCTTGCCGACCAGGTGAGCGATGAGAATTTGAAGGACGGCCTCAAGTCCGCCGCGACGTCGCTGGGCAGAATCGCCGTTGAGTACCGCAACAATGCCAAGGATCTGGCGGCTACCGCGAAGTCTCTCTCCGATAGCATGGCCGAGGTCAACAACTTGCGTGCCGAAGTCGACCAGGCCATCGCCGATGCCAAGGCGGGCATTTCGGGCGCCAAGTCCGACTACGACTCCACGTTCTCGGTCAAGGCAAAGGAGCTCAAGAAGACGGTTTCAGGCATCCTGGACTCGCTGGATGGCATCTCGGGCGATCTGGATAGCGCCGTAGACGGCCTGACCGACGCATCCGGTTCGCTGGCAAAGGGCCTCTCCAAGGCTGCAAAGCTGGTCAACAAGGCTTCCGATCAGCTGGGTGAAGCGTCCGATAAGATCAGTGCCTTTAAGGATGAGCTCGACGGCGCCCTTATGTCGGACGATCTGGCCACGATCAAGACGATGATTGGCAATGATCCCGAGGGTTTGGCCGTGTCGCTTTCCGGTCCCGTCGCGCTCGATCGCAAGCCGGTCTATCCGATCCGCAACTACGGCTCGGCCATGGCGCCGTTTTACACGATTCTGTCGCTCTGGGTCGGCTCGATCGTGCTGGCGGCCATGATGAAGGTGTCGGTTGACGACGAACTCATCAATGAGTTAATCCCCGTGCGCTTGCACGAGATCTACCTGGGCCGCTACCTGTTCTTTGGCGGTCTGGCCCTGCTGCAGGCAACGCTCGTGTGCGCGGGCGACATCCTGTTCTTTGGCATTCAGTGCGACAACCCGCTGCAGTTTGTGCTGGCGGGCTGGGTCGCGAGTCTCGTGTTCTCCAATATCGTCTACACGCTTACGGTTTCGTTTGGCGATATCGGCAAGGCTTTGGCCGTTGTGCTGCTGGTCATGCAGGTCGGCGGTTCGGGCGGTACGTTCCCCATCGAGATGACCGGCCCTGTGTTCCAGGCGATCTATCCGTTCCTGCCGTTTACCCATGGCATTAACGCCATGCATGCCGCCATGGCTGGCGCCTACCATATGGAGTACTGGGTTGAGCTGGGCATTCTGGCGAGCTATCTGATTCCGTCGCTGGCCCTGGGCGTCGTCTTCCGCCGCCCAGTCATCAAAGCCAACGACTGGGTCATCGAAAAGCTGGAATCGACAAAGCTAATTTAGTGCGGCAACGTTAACGCTGATGTAGCACTAATGCCAGCGAGCGAGCCGCATTTGCGCCAAGGTGACGTGAAATGAAAGGGCGCTGACCTTCTGGTCGCGCCCTTGAAATTGAACGTCAGATTGGCGTGAATGCGGCTCGCGCAGCGTCGGCCGGTCCGCCGTTCGGTAGAACGGCGGAACAAAACGCTTTAGTGGGCTGGATTGCGTGGGTTGCTTGGTTGTTGCTACAGTAGCGGGGCGTGCCGGGGGTCCGGTGCGCCTCGTTTTTATTTGACCATGAGGCGGCACGCAGCCATACGCGTGCGGACACCACGCCCAGTTTGAGTGTGAGGATGTTCCATGGCCCAATACGCTGCCAACGAAATCGAAAACTTGCCCGACAGCCCTGTGGCCCGCGAAGACCTGGGTGCCGGCGGCGCCTCTCGCGGTGCCGGCGCACGCTCGCCGCTGTTCTGGAAGGTCTTGCTGCTTTCGATAGCGGTCATCTGGGGCTATTCCTTCACCACCATGAAGGATGCGCTCGATACCGTTCCGGTGTTCGAGCTGCTCTACATTCGTTTTCTTCCGGCGTCGTTGGTCATGCTTGTCATCTTCCACAAGCGCATCATTGCCCATTTCAACGCTCGAAACCTGATTGTTGGACTTGGCATGGGCGCGCTCATGTGGGGTGCCTACGGTTTGCAGACGATCGGCCTGGCACAGATCACGGCAGGCAAAAGCGCGTTTTTGACGGGCACGTACTGCATCTTGGTTCCGTTTGCGAGCTACGTTCTAAGCGGCGAAAAGCTTACCCGTTACAACTTGGGCGCCGCGTTGCTGTGCCTGGCGGGCATTGGGCTGGTGGCGCTCGATAGCGTCGAGTTCAATGTCGGCGATGTCATCACACTGGGCGGCGCGGTCTTCTTTGCCATCCAGATGGCGGTGACCGCCAAGTATGGCCGCAAGATGGACATCAACGTCATCACGTTTTGGATGTTTGTGGGCAACGGCGTGCTGAGCCTGATCTCGTCGCTGTTATTCGAGACCCAAGCGCCGCTGTCCGTGTGGACGCCGAGCTTTATCGGTGTGATGGCGTTTCTATCGGTGGGCTGTACGTGTGTGGCTCTGCTCATCCAAAACGTCGGCCTGGCGCATGTCCCGGCCTCGACGGGCTCGCTGCTCCTTTCGATGGAGTCGCCTTCGGGCGTGTTGTTCTCGGTGCTGCTGATGGGGGAGGCGCTCACCTCGCGCCTGCTCGCCGGCTTCGCGCTCATCTTTCTTTCGATTATCTTGAGCGAGACGCATTTCGATTTTTTGCGTCGAAAGCCGCGTCCGCAATTGTAAACAATTT
>DBFOPE010000197.1:0-4242 GCA_048429085.1 Collinsella sp. | reverse complement strand
ACGGAACGGTTGAGATTGCCGAGATCGTGGCAATAGGGCGGCGCGACCGTTCCGAGGTCTATAAGACGGCCGCAGGGCGCCTGTCAAAGCGACCCGCCATGGTTGAATACGACGGAACCCTGAGATGATGAAGGCCGAAGCTCCGATGGTGCTTCGGCCTTTTTTGTTTTCGGCTTGGTTGCCGACATTGCGCCGTAGGTTGAGCAGACGTCAGCGAAAACGCCCCTAGGCGAGCAAGGTGACGCGAAAGAGGAAGGCATTGACCTTCTGGTCATGCCCGACGATTGAACGTCAGATTGCCGCCTAGGGGCGTTTGCAGCGTCGGGTCGTTACGGCGTTTGGTAAAACGCCGTAACTATTAAAGCTGGCGCAGACCCTCTTCCAGGCCGGTCTTGCTGTCGGTCTTCTCGTCGCGCATCTTGATGACGCGGGCGGGGACACCGGCCACGACGGCGCCGGCGGGGACGTCGTCGACGCATACGGCGCCGGCGGCAACGACAGCACCCTTGCCCACGCGCACGCCCTCCAGGACCACGGCATTGGCGCCGATCATAACGTCGTCCTCGATGATGACGGGCGTGGCACTGGCGGGCTCCACGACGCCTGCCAGCACGGTGCCGGCGCCGATGTGGCAGTTCTTGCCCACGGTGGCGCGGCCGCCCAGCACAGCGCCCATGTCGATCATGGAGCCTTCGCCAATGACGGAGCCGATGTTGATGATGGCGCCCATCATGATGACGGCGCGATCGCCAATCTCGACACGGTCGCGGATGATCGCGCCCGGCTCGATGCGGGCGTTGATACCCTTGAGGTCGAGCATGGGCACGGCGGAGTTGCGGCAGTCGTTCTCTACGTCGTAGTAGTCGATGGAGTCGGCGTTGGCGTCGAGGATTGCCTTGAGCTCATCCCAGTCACCAAAGACGGTCTTGCCACGACGACCGCCGTAGACGTGCGCATTGCCCCACTGGACCTTCATGCCCGGCTTTTCGCGCACGCACAGTTTGACGGGCGTTTTCTTGGGCGCGGTTGCGATGTAGTTGATAATCTCCTGTGCATCCATCTCGGCTGCATTACTCATTTGCTGTCTCTCCTTTGAGTGGATCCGGTTGATACCTGGTTAGGCAAACATGACCTGGTCGAACGTATAGAAGCCAGGCTCGCGGGTGACGAGCTTCTGCGCGGCTGCCAGGGCGCCGTTGACGAAGATCTGACGGCTCGTGGCGCGGTGCGCGAGCGTGACCTCCTCGTCCTGGCCGAAAAAGCTTACCTCGTGCACGCCGGCGACGGTGCCGCCGCGCAGCGAGTGCATGCCGATCTCCTTGGGGTCGCGCGCGCCGCACATGCCCTCGCGGCCATAGACGGGGTGGTAGCCTGCCTCGGGCTCGGCTTCGACGACGGCGTCGAGCAACAACTTGGCAGTGCCGCTGGGGGCGTCGACCTTTTGATTATGGTGCGTCTCGACGATTTCGCAGTCAAAGCCGGGCAGCTCGCGCGTGGCCTGGGCAACCAGATGGCGCAGGGCGGCGATACCGATAGAGTAGTTGCCCGAGTGCATAACACGGGCGTTCTGACCCAGCTCGCGCAGGCGATCCACCTGCTCGGGCGTATAGCCCGTGGTGCCGGAAACGAGTGCGGCACCCGTGCGCTCGACATAGGCGACAACGGCATCGAAGGTCACGACGTTCGAGAAGTCGATGATTACATCGGCGGCCGGTGCGCTCTCGAGCTCGGACAAGTCGAAGCCGATCTGGGCGACGATGTCAAAAACGGGCTCTCCAGCGGTGTTGACAATGCCCTCGGCGGTGGTGCGGATGAGCGAGCCCATGCGGCCCGTTCCCATAATGACGGTCTTAATCAAGCAGACCAGCTCCTTTCAGAGCATCGGTAAGTGCGGAGCGCGTGTCGTCTGCCATGGGGCACAGCGGCATGCGGTAGTTTGCCTCGATCATACCCATCTGGGCGAGTGCTTCCTTGACGGGGATGGGGTTGACCTCGCTAAAGAGGGCATTGATGAGCGGCTGGCCGGCAATCTGGATATCGCGGGCGCGCTCCACGTCGCCGTCCAGATAGGCGCGGCACATGTCGTGCACGAGCTGCGGCTGAACGTCGGCCCACACGCTGATGGTGCCCGAAGCGCCCAGGCTCATGAGCGGCACGGTGAGGGCGTCCTCGCCCGAGTACATGCGGAAGTCGTCGGACAGCAGGTGGGCGATCTTGGCCGCGTAGGCGACGTTGCCCGAGGCTTCCTTAATACCCATGATGTTGGGATGTGCGGCCAGGCGCTCTACGTTGCGCTCGCTGATGCCGCAGCCGCAACGGCCGGGGATGTTGTACAGGATGCAGGGGATGTCCACGGCATCGGCGACGGTCTTAAAGTGCTGGTAGATGCCCTCTTCGTTGGACTTGTTGTAGTAGGGGGTAATGAGCAGCAGGCCGTCGGCGCCCAGGCCCTGGTAGGTGAGCGACTTGGTGAGCATGGTCTGCGTGGAGTTGGAGCCCGAGCCGGCGATGACGGGGATGCGTCCTGCAACTTGCTTGACCACGGCGGCGACGACGGAGTTGTCCTCGTCATCGGTCATCGTGGCGCTCTCGCCGGTGGTGCCCAGGGTGAGGATGGCGTCGGTGCCGTTTTGCAGGTGGAAATCGATAAGGCGCTCGAGTGCGTCAAAGTCGACGCTGCCGTCCTTTTTAAACGGCGTAACAAGGGCGACGATTGAGCCCTCGAGATTGCGGATGTCCATGTTCTTCTCCTTCGCGTCCGCGATCTGGATGCGTTTGTTCCATTGGGCGGCGACTGTCAGGCGCTCGTCTTGGGCGCGACGGCGGGCACTTTCGGCGCGCGACTTGGCCAGCAGCTCTCGGCCGCTCGGCAGCACGTCGAGCGTGGCAAAATAATCGCCCGGGCGCTCGGCGCGGCGGATGAGGTCGGCTGAGCCATCGGGACGCAGCAGGACCTCGGCGGAGCGCAGCCGTCCGTTGTAGTTGTAGCCCATGGAGTAGCCATGCGCGCCGGTATCGTGGATCACGAGCACATCGCCCATGTCGATCTGCGGTAGCTCGCGGTCGATGGCGAACTTGTCGTTGTTCTCGCATAGGTTGCCCGTGATGTCGTAGGTGTCCGTGACGGGCGCTGTGGTCTTGTCGTCGCCACCCGGCTGACCCATTACCGTAATGTGGTGGTAGGCGCCGTACATGGCAGGACGGATCAGATCGACGGCGCTTGCGTCGACACCGATATAGTCCTTGTAGATCTGCTTTTCGTGGATAGCCTTGGTGACCAGGCAGCCGTAGGGCCCCATCATAAAGCGGCCCATCTCGGTGCAGATGGCCACATCGCCCATACCGGCGGGAACCAGGATTTCGTCGTAGGCCGCGTGCACCCCTTCGCCGATGGCGTGAATGTCGTTGGCCTGCTGCTCGGGCAGATAGGGGATGCCGACGCCGCCGGACAGATTGATGAAGGCGACATGTGCACCGGTCTCGCGTTCCAGGCGCACGGCAAGCTCAAAGAGGATGCGCGCGAGCTTGGGGTAGTAGTCGTTGGTGACGGTGTTGCTGGCAAGGAATGCGTGGATGCCAAAGTCCTCGGCGCCTTTGGCTTTGAGCATGTGGAAGGCCTCGAAGAGCTGCTCGGTGGTCATGCCGTATTTGGAGTCGCCGGGGTTATCCATGATGCCGTTGGAGAGCTGGAACAGGCCGCCCGGATTAAAGCGGCAGCTGACCGTCTTGGGGATGGGGCCCGCGACGCGCTCAAAGAACTCGATGTGGCTGATGTCGTCAAAGTTGACGATGGCGCCCAATTTGTCGGCGAGCTCAAAGTCCGCTGCCGGCGTGTCGTTGGACGAGAACATGATGTCGTGTCCCGTGATGCCCAGCGAGCGGGCGATCATGAGCTCGGTATAGCTCGAGCAATCGCAGCCGCAACCGTATTCGTTGAGAATGGAGATGAGCGCCGGGTTGGGATTTGCCTTGACGGCAAAGTATTCCTTAAAGGCTGGGTTCCATGCAAAGGCATCGCGCACCTCTTGCATGTTGCGGCGGATGCCCGCCTCGTCATATAGATGAAACGGCGTGGGGAACTGCTCGACGATATGCTCGAGCGTCTCCTTGTCCACAAACGGCTGCTTGGCCGCATATGCCTCGTTGGGGGTCAATGCCATGTCCCGTAAACCTCGCTATCCAGACGGCGCCATCTGCGCATCGAATCCGCATAGCGTGGACCCAATGTCCGGATAGCGCTCC
>DBFOPE010000196.1:0-2757 GCA_048429085.1 Collinsella sp. | reverse complement strand
GGAAATCCCGGCGGCAAGCAGCTCGTTAACGTGGCGGGCCGTCCGCTCATGAGCTGGTCCATCCGCGCGTTCGATCGTAGCGACAAGGTCGGCCATATCGTCGTGGTTTGCCCTGCCGAGCGCCGTGCCGAGATGCGCCGCCTGGCCATCGACCCGTTTGACTATGACACGCCCATCAGTTTTGCCGATGCCGGCGATACCCGCCAGGACTCCACCCGTGCCGGCGTGCACGCGGTGCCGGCGGGCTTTGAATACGTCGCCATTCACGATGGCGCTCGTCCGCTCATCACGACCGAGGCCATCGATCATGCGATCGACGTGCTTGTGGGCGACCGCTCGCTCGACGGTGTCGTGTGCGGTCAACCCGCGATCGACACACTCAAGATCGTCGACGGCGATAGCATCGTCGAGACGCCGCCGCGTGAGCTTTATTGGGCTGCGCAGACGCCGCAGATCTTTAGCGTCGATGCTATGAAGCGCGCCCACGCTGCAGCCATTGCCGAGGGCTTTATCGGCACCGATGATTCGTCGCTGGTCGAGCGCATGGGTGGGCGCGTCCGCTGCGTCCAGAGCCCGCGCGATAACCTTAAGGTGACGGTGCCCGAGGACTTGCGTCCCGTAACCGCGATTCTGCTTGGCCGTATGGCCGAGGGAGAGGACCTTCCCCATGTTCAGTAACCTGCGCATTGGCCATGGCTACGACGTTCACCGTCTGGTGGAGGGGCGTCGATGTATCATCGGCGGTGTCGACATTCCCTACGAGCGCGGCCTGCTGGGCCACTCGGATGCCGATGTGCTCGCGCACGCCTTGGCCGACGCCATTCTGGGCGCCTGCCGTGGGGGAGACATTGGCAAGCTATTCCCCGATACCGACCCCGCCTATGAGGGTGCCGATTCGATGGTGCTGCTCGCTCGCGTGATGGACTACGCGCGCGAGCTGGGCTTCGAGTTTGTCGATGCCGATTGCACCATTGCCTGCCAGCAGCCTAAGATCACCCCGCACCGCGATGCCATGCGTGCCAACCTTGCCCATGCCCTGGGCGTTGACGTCGAAAACGTGGGCGTCGCCGCCACTACGACCGAAAAGCTCGGTTGGGAAGGCCAGGGCGAGGGAATCGGCGCCTGGGCCGTCTGCCTGCTACAGAAAACCGTTAAGGAGTAACGAATGCGTATCTACAACAGCGCTACCCATAAAAAGGAAGAGTTCCAGCCCATCGAGTCCGGCAAGGTCCGCATGTACGTGTGCGGCCCCACGGTCTACGACAACATCCACATCGGCAATGCCCGCACGTTCATCAGCTTTGACGTGATTCGTCGCTGGCTCATCGCGAGCGGCTACGAGGTCACGTTCGCCCAGAACCTCACCGATGTCGATGACAAGATCATCAAGCGCGCCAACGAGCAGGGCCGCACTGCCGCCGAGGTCGCGACGGAGTTCTCGGACAAGTTCATCGGCGTCATGCGCGCCGCCAACGTGCTCGATCCCGATGTGCGCCCCCGCGCCACCAAGGAGATCGGCCCCATGATCGCCATGATCAAGACGCTTATCGAGCAGGGCCACGCTTACGCAGCCGATAACGGCGATGTGTACTTTGCCGTGCGCAGCGATCCCAACTATGGTCAGGTCTCGGGCCGCAACATCGACGACCTTATGGTTGGCGCGCGCATCGAGGAGAACGAGGACAAGAACGACCCGCTCGACTTTGCCCTGTGGAAGGCCGCCAAGCCCGGCGAGCCCAGCTGGCCGAGCCCCTGGGGCGAGGGCCGTCCCGGTTGGCACACCGAGTGCGCCGCCATGGTGCATCGCTACCTGGGTACTCCGATCGACATCCACGGCGGCGGCTCCGATCTTGCCTTCCCGCATCACGAGAACGAGTGCGCTCAGGCCACCTGCGCCTGGCACCAGGGCTTCTCCAACACCTGGATGCACACGGGCATGCTGCTGGTCGACGGCGAGAAGATGTCCAAGTCGCTTGGTAACTTCTTTACGCTGGCCGAGGTCCTCGAGCAGCACTCCGCTGCCGCCCTGCGTTTGCTGATGCTGCAGACGAGCTATCGCTCACCGCTCGACTTTTCTTGGGAGCGCCTGGAGGGTGCCGAGAACTCGCTCACGCGTATCGCCGGTACGGTCGAGAACCTGCGCTGGGCTGCGAACCACGCGACGGCCGATGCCGATGCGGCTGCCGCCGAGGCGTTTGCCGCCAAGGCCGCCGAGACCCGCGCCACCTTTAAGGAGTGCATGGACGACGACTTTAACACCGCTGGTGCTATGGGTGCCGTCTTTGGCTTTGTCACCGAGTGCAACCAGTACCTGGAGCAGGCGGGCGACGCTGCCGACAAGACCGCCGCGCTTGCCGCCGCCGACACGCTGGCCGAGCTGCTCGATACGTTTGGCGTCGAGCTTCCCGAACCCAAGGTCGAGCTGCCGCTGGGTCTGCTGGGCGTTGCCGCCGGTCTGGTCGCCTACACGGGCGACGACGTGGACGAGGCCGCTGCCAAGATTCTCGAGGCCCGCGCCGAGGCCCGTGCCGCCAAGAACTGGGATCTGGCTGACGCCATCCGCGACCAGCTCAAGGACCTGGGCCTCACCATTGAGGATACCGCCGCCGGCACCCGTATCAAATCTCTCTAATCCCCGCGGGTTTCCCAAGCACCCGACCTTGCCGTTCAAACCGTCGCTCGCGTACTCAAGTACGCGTCGCTCCTCTTTCACGGCAATCTCGGGCACTTGGAAAACCCGTACCGACCGCCCGAATT
>DBFOPE010000195.1:0-11093 GCA_048429085.1 Collinsella sp. | reverse complement strand
CATCCGCGCCGGCGAGATTGGCCTGGTGCACCGCCACGAGCTGCGCGGCGCCCTGCACGGCCTGTTCCGCGTGCGCTGCTTTAACCAGGACGACGCCCACCTGTTTGTGCGTCCCGACCAGCTGACCGACGAGATCGTGGGTGTGGTCAACCTCGTCGACTCCGTGTACCAGAAGTTTGGCTTTAAGTACCACGTTGAGCTTTCCACCCGCCCCGAGGACTCCATGGGTTCCGACGAGGACTGGGCTCGCGCCGAGGAGGGCCTGCGCACCGCTCTGGAGAAGCTGGGCATGGACTACGAGGTCAACGAGGGCGACGGCGCCTTCTACGGCCCCAAGATCGACTTCCACCTGGAGGACTCGCTTGGCCGTACCTGGCAGTGCGGCACCGTCCAGCTCGACTTCCAGATGCCGCTCAACTTTGACCTGGAGTACGTGGACGCCGACGGCACCAAGAAGCGCCCCATCATGCTGCACCGCGTGTGCTTTGGCTCCATCGAGCGCTTCATCGGTATTCTGATTGAGCACTTTGCGGGCAAGTTCCCCACCTGGCTGGCTCCTGTGCAGGTCAAGGCGCTTCCGGTTTCCGAGAAGAGCCGCGACTACGCCCACGAGGTATGCGCCAAGCTGGAGGAGGCCGGCATTCGCGTGGTCTGCGACGACCGCGACGAGAAGATCGGCTACAAGATTCGCGAGGCCCGCAGCATCGACCGCGTGCCCTACATGCTCATCCTGGGCGAGAAGGAGGTCGAGGCCGGCAACATTTCCGTCCGCGATCGCTCCAACGAGACCGTTCAGATGAGCGTTGACGAGTTTGTTGCGAAGGTGACCGAGGAGATCAAGACTCGCGCCTAAGGCAAACTACACAACAATTAACAAAGGCGACCGTCCACAAAGGGCGGTCGCCTTTTTTCATGTCCAAATAAGAAAAGCCACTGGTTGAGCGGCTTTTTTTGTTGCACAAAAAGGTACAGGTTTTTGTAGGAGGGGGGGGGTATGGAGATGCACCTACTGGCAGTACATTTTGCGTAATCTGGGCAAACGCTGATTAATTTCTCGTATAATGTCGTCTGTCGAAAGATACAAAAACCTGTACTTTTGCGACTGCGCCTAGCTGCGAGCGAGAAGCCTGTTCTAAACGCCCCTGCATTTGCGTGCATCGCAAAGCCAAGAGAGGGGGGGGAGAACATGGAACAGACGACGCGACGCCAAGAGCAGCTGCCGGGCGCATTTAACGGTGCCACCACCAACAGCCAGCATGGCCGCGTCCGCTGGTATCTGGTCCACACCCCCCATGGAAAAGAGCGTGAGACCTGCGAAAAGGTCCGCCGCATTATCCCGCACGAGTTGATGCAGGACGCTTTTGTGATGCAAAAGGAGTTCTGGTTTAAGCGGGACGGCGCCTGGTCGCTCCAAACCAAACCCATGTACAAGGAATATTTCTTCGTTGCGACGCACGATGCCGCCGCGCTCGATAGGGCCCTGGCCCAGTTGAGCTTTGGCTGTCGCATCGCCGGCAGTAGGGAGCGGGCGTACATGCCCATGCCGGACGATGCGCAGGACTGGTACCGCAGCGTGCTCGACGACAACGGCGTGGTGCGCAACAGCGTTGCGCGCATAGAAGACGGCGTGCTGCACATAGAACAGGGCCCTTTGGTGGGGCAAGAGGCCCGCGTTAAAAAGATCGACCGTCATAAACGCTGGTGCCTGGTAGACGTGGGCGATGGCGACTCCACATTTAGGGAGCTGCTGCCACTCGACGTTCCCAACAAGACGTAAGGGAGACGTTGCACCAGCTATTCGTTTGCATTTTTGAATTTACCGATTTGGGGGATCCATGGACAACGGGGACGTAAGTTTGACTGTGGCTGCTAAAGAAGTAACAAAGACAAATACGTCCGCGGGGGCGGCGCTGATTGCTCAGGCCATGGACCGGCGTGAGGGCGCCGGTCGCTACAAGGCCATGCAATCCGTCATGGACTGGGATAACTCGCGTCTGGCCTACAGGGCGGTGAAGCGCGCGTTTGACATCGTTTTCAGCGGTGTCGTGCTTGCGATCATCGCAATTCCCAGTCTGGTGCTCGCAGCCGCAATTCGCCTAGAAAGCGAAGGCAACCCGTTCTACAGCCAGATCCGCGTGGGGCAGACCCACCGTGACGGCAGCCTGTCAACCTTCCGCATGTGGAAGTTCCGATCCATGTACAAAGACGCCGATGAGCGCCTCGCCGAGTTCAAGGAGCAGAACGAGATCGCCGGGGCGATGTTCAAGATGAGGGATGACCCCCGCGTCACCAAGATCGGCAAGTTCATTCGCAAGCACTCAATCGACGAGTTCCCGCAGTTCCTGAACGTGTTCCTGGGCCAGATGTCCGTCGTGGGCCCGCGCCCGCCGCTGCCCAACGAAGTGACGGAATACACCGAGTACGACCTGCAGCGACTGTCCGTTAAGCCCGGCATCACCGGCTGGTGGCAGGTGACCGATCGCAACGACACCGACTTCGACGGGATGGTCCGCCGTGATTTGGAGTACATCGCCAAGCGCGGCCTCATCACGGACTTGAAGATTGTTCTCCTCACGGTCGTTGAGGTCTTTACCGGTGGAGGTGCTTGCTAAATGACTGAACCGGTTAGGGTGGCTCAGGTTGTTGGCAAGATGGTTGGCGGCGGTGTTGAGGCTGTCGTCATGAATTACTACCGCCATATTGATCACAGCAAAGTACAGTTTGACTTTCTTGTCGATTCCGATTCGACGCTTGTTCCCCGTGACGAGATTGAATCGCTCGGCGGCAGGGTTTTCGAGATTCCGCCCTACCAACATGTTGTCAAATACCAGCGAGAGCTTCAGCGCCTCTATAAACAAGAGGGCTGGAATATTGTGCACAGTCACATCAACGCGCTTTCTGTCTTTCCGCTTCGTGCTGCAAAGAAGGCGGGCGTACCTGTGCGTATAGCCCACAGCCACTCTACGAGCGGTAAGGGCGAGTTTGCTAAAAACGTTGTCAAAGGCTTTTTGAAGCTTTTCTCAACAAGGTATCCGACTAATTTGGCCGCCTGCACCGAGCATGCTGGAAAATGGCTATTCGGCTCATCCCGTTTTACTGTTTTTAATAATGCTATCGATCTGAACGTCTTTTCTTTCAATAGATCGATTAGGGATGAGCGACGTACTGAGCTTGGAGCGAAGGACGATACGCTGGTATTGGGAAATATCGGTAGGTTCATCTCCCAGAAGAATCAGTTGTTTTTGCTTGATGTTTTCAAGGCGGTGCATGCTCAGAATCCCGACTCCATTCTTGTTATTTGTGGCGATGGAAAGCTGCGACCGCAGGCGGAGGAAAAAGCGTGCTCACTGGGCATTGCCTCGGCGGTGCATTTTCTCGGCCAAATCTCTGATGTACAGGACATCTATCAGGCGCTTGATTTATTCGTACTCCCCAGTCTGTACGAGGGTCTCGGAATGGTCGCGATTGAGGCTCAGGCTTCCGGCCTCCCGTGCATCTGCTCTGAGAGGGTCCCCAACGAGGTTGCGTTATCTAGTCGGTGCAGCTTTGTTCCGTTGAGCACGGGCGTCAAGGGCTGGTCCGACGCGATTCTTGCCGCTCACAGGGATGTTGTTGATCGCTCCGACCCTCATACATCTCGGGCGTTTGAATCTTATGACATCTTTAAAGCAGCGCCCAAGCTTGAAAAGTACTACCTGAAGCTATCAAAGACGGTGAATTAATGAAAATTTGTATTTTAACGTGGCTGCATAATCAAAATTTCGGCACGCTGCTTCAGGCTTATGCCCTGCAGCGCTTTTTGAAGTTCGAAGGGCATGACGTTGTTGACGCTGACTATCTTCCCAGCGTCAAAGAAAAGCTTTTGAACTGGGCTATCAACCGGAACTCCTTTGATTTGTTTGCCGGTAAGGCACACGAGCTGCTCAATCGTAAGAAGGAGCACGACGACTTCGGCTCCTCGACGGCTGACGTTTTCAGTCGCTTTTTGAGTCAGAATATCGAGACCACTGACAGGATTACCGATACAGACGGGCTGGTCGGTTTGCGGGGTAAATACGATGCGTATGTCTGTGGATCGGATCAGATTTGGTCGCCTTATCTTTTGAACAGGAATTTCTATCTCTCCTTTTTGGGCGACAGTGATAAGCGAATCGCGTATGCGCCCAGCTTCGGTGTCACTAGTACCACACAGAGGAAGAAAAAGATCATTACCGATCTGATTAAAACGTTCAGCTCCGTGTCTGTTCGTGAAGATGCAGGTGCGGATTTCGTCGAATCCCTCGGTCTCGAGCGCCCTTCACAAGTTGTGGACCCTGTCCTGCTCCTGTCGAAAGAGGACTGGGCCCCGCTCATCAACGGTAAATGTCCTGAGCCCGGAAAAATCGTCTGCTATTTCCTTGGGAATAGGCCGTTTTACAGGAAAGCTGTCGATTCGATTTCAAAAGAGCTCGGCTGCGAGGTCGTGACGCTTGTCGGTTCAGGTAAAAATGCTGTCGACGAGCAGCTCAATCCGCGTTACGGGCTTGGTCCCGATGAATGGCTCGCGTATCTGGCGAGCGCGCGGTTCGTGTTAACCGATTCGCTGCACGGTACGCTGTTTTCTCAAATTTTCCGCAAAGACTATTACTGCTTCAAGAGATTTGAGGAGACCGACAAACGCTCTCAAAACTCTCGAGTTGAGAGCCTCTCGAGGCTCTCGAATACCGAGGATCGTCTGCTAGATGGCTATGACAGCCACATGAACGCTACGGAAATCGAGGGCTATGAGAAGCGACTGTCCGACGTGGAGTCGCTCATCACGTTTTCGAAAAAATGGCTCTTGGATGCTCTTGAGCAATAGGGGGGAGTTAGCTTGAGCAAGAACATCGACACAGTTTCTCACCGGGCCTGCTTTGGTTGCGGAGCTTGCGCGGCCAAATGCCCTTTTTCCGCTATTACTATGCGTACCTCGCCCGATGGTTTCGAATACCCCGTGGTGGACGCAGCGAGATGCACCTCCTGCGGTCTTTGCCTGCGTACCTGTCCGGCGGAAAACCAAGTCGACGCGGACTCGGAGACCATTCGCGCCGCTGTCTTGCAGAGCGATGACCCGGGCGAGCTCGCGCAAAGTTCGTCCGGCGGTGTCTTCTCCCTTCTTGCGAAACGGATACTTTCGGACGGCGGGCGCGTTTACGGCGCCGCCTGGGATGGCGTCGATCACGTCAGGCATATCGGTATATCCGAGCTTGCCGATATCGCGCTCCTGCAAAAGTCCAAATATGTCCAGAGCGATGCTAGCGAATCGTATCCCGAAGTGCTCAGCGATCTCAAATCCGGCAAGCATGTACTGTTTAGCGGTACTCCTTGCCAGGTTTCGGCACTGCGTTTCTATTTGGGTAAACCGATGGATGGGCTGACAACCGTCAGCGTTGTTTGCCACGGTGTACCAAGCTCTTCCATGTTCCGTTCCTATGTTGACTGGCTCGAGCTTCGTGAGAAGTCCGATGTCACCGCACTGACTTTTAGAGATAAATCGAAATTCGGTTGGGGCCATAACATAAAGATTGAGTTGTCCGACGGCAGGATTATAAAGAGGCCCGCCGCATTCGACCCGTTTTATGGGTCCTATATCAAAGGCATGATCAGCAGATCGTCTTGCTATAGTTGTCCCTTCAGAGGGTGCGAAAGCCCCGCTGACCTTATTCTCGGTGATTCCTGGCGTTCTGATTCCGCCAAAGACTGCGCACATCCTGAGAAGGGCATCTCAGCCGTTATCGTGAAGACCGAGCGCGGTGCCAAGCTGATTGATGAGATAGGCGATTGCGCTGCCTATTCTAACAACAACGTTGCAGCGAATGACGTGCTCCTGCATGAAGACCCTAATAAGCGCTCAGGCCTTGAAGAGAGGCGCGATGCGGTCATCGCTCAGTACGAGGCACTGGGGTCGGGGATCTTTGATTCCGTCTTGGTTCCCAAAGTGACCCTTTTCGACCGTGTGAAAAAAATGCTTCCGCCTTCGATGCGGTTGAGCGTAAAACGTTTGGTCCGATCCATTAAACCTGGGAACGCACATGAGTAGCCTTACCACAGCGATTACGATTTGCGACCGTCCCCATATCGGGGGCGGAGCTTCAAAAATCGCAATTGAGACAGCTTCGGCATTGGCAAAGATGGGGCTTAACAGCTATTTCTTCTCAGCGCTGGGAGATCCCGATCCGGCTTTGGTCGAATCGGGAGTCATATGCGTTAATTGCGGGCAGGGCGATGTTTTGAACGGTGGCGTCTCTGGTGCTGTCCAGGGCATCTGGAACCGACGATCGGAAACGGCGCTGGATGATTTGCTCAAGCAGCTTGACCCAGAAACGGCGGTCGTTCATGTGCATTCTTGGACGCACTCCCTTTCTCCCTCTATATTCAGGGCAATAGGGCGACGGGGCTTCAAATGTCTTATTACCGCCCATGAGTACTTCCTTGTTTGCTCTAACGGCGGGCTCTACGACTATGTGAATCATTGTAACTGCGGAATCGCCCCCGGTTCTCCGAAGTGCCTGCTGCACAACTGTGACAAGCGCTCGTATGCCCAAAAATTGTACCGGTCCGTTCGTTTTTCCGTGCAGAACCATGTTTTAGGCTCGCTTCGCCCGGCGGTCGCCTTTGTCTCCGACTCCAGCCGTCGGTTGATCGAACCTCATCTAGCGTGGAATTCTGAACGGTATGACTGCTTAAACTATGTTGATGCGGCTAAGTCTCAAGATGATTCCGAAGGAGATTCTTCGGCATACCTATTTGTCGGCCGTTTAAGTCCAGAGAAAGGCTGTGACTTGTTTTGCGAAGCGGTCTGTCGGGCGGGCGTGAATGCGATCGTCATTGGCGACGGTACCGAATTGAAGAGGTTGTCTGATAGCTATCCAGATATCAGATTCATGGGTTCCTTGCCTCATGATGAAGTTCTTTCCGTCATGAGGCAATCTCGCGCTATCGTCATGCCTTCTGTTTGTAGAGAGACGTTCGGGCTCGTCGCTTATGAAGCAATGATTGCCGCCGGCCTGCCGTGTATTGTTTCGGATGTCGGCGATGCGGCCTCCTTTGTGATGTCAAAAGGTCTCGGCGAGATCTTCAGCGCAGGTAGTGTGGAGTCGCTATCTGACGCAATGGTCAATATGCTCGATTCTGATGTTTACTCGCGTTACAGGGAGGCAGTTGAGAAGGCGGACTTCAGCTGCCTCGAAAAGACCGCGTATGTAGAACGTCTTATCGGTATTTACGATCAACTAATGGTTGAGCTTTAATTGGATGAAGGTTTTTAATGGTTACGGTTGTGATGTCAGTTTACAACGGCACGCGATATCTTACTGAGCAGCTAGATAGCTTAAGACTCCAGACAGTGTCTCCGGACCGAGTACTAATCGCGGATGATTGCTCGACGGATGGCTCGTTCGATCTTATTTGCAGATACATCGAGAAATACAGTCTCAGTAATTGGACCCTCAGCAGAAACTGTTCGAATTTCGGCTGGCGCAAAAGTTTCAAGGCACTTCTCGACCTTGCGTCTAAAAACGACTGTATCGTATTTCCGTGTGATCAGGACGATATCTGGGATTCGGATAAAATCGCTGTGATGTCCTCGATTCTCCAGAAGGATCCTTCGATTGACGTCCTATGCTGTGCCGTCGAGCCGTTTTATGAAGATGGCGGTAAAAAAGTAAGAGTATATGGTGCAGTTGATAATGCCAAATCTGTTGATGATTTGGATGCTCCGTCTTTTGACGAAAAGTTTATGGCAGTACGTCGACCTGGATGCTCATATGCTGTTAAATCGAACTTTATTAGAGAAATCTTGCCATATTGGCAGGATGATTTTGCGCATGACGGAATGCTGTGGCGATTCTCTTTGTTGAAGGGAACCCTCAGGCTCTTGAATCGGCCCTTGATTCGATTCCGTAGACATGACTCTAATGCAACCGAGATGCGTTACCTTGATAAGAGATCTCGTATTGGTGAGATAGAGATGTGTCTGAGGTTTTCTAATGCTTTAGAAGAATACTGCAGTAGCAATCCTGGTGATTATCGTGGTTCTTCTACACATATAGAACATTACCGTTCTGTTTTGGATGCCCGTATGCACTTGCTTGAAGGCGGTCTAAAAATTAGCGATCTAGGCATCATTTTAAAATATCGTGAGTATGAACTGTCAAATTGTTCCCTGCTTGGTGATTTAAAGGCCTTAATCAGTTCCGGTGACAGTAAGTAGGCGTTTAGAATGCTTGAGCTCTTAACTAACGAATTCACTATTTTGATTTTCGCCGCAATCCTAAGCGTTATTTCTCCTGTTAAAGGGTTATTTTTTATAGTTCTAGGATTGCTCGTTTTCAAAGAAGTTCTTTCTGGGCGTCTTTATAAAGTTCTTTTAGATAACGCCATTCCTGTTGCCGTGTCGGGCGCGATAATTTTCTTTTCTGCCATTGCGTTTGCGTCCCGAAGCATGGATGAATCCCTCCTTACGGTCTGCTCGTACTTCTTCTGTATTCTTCTTGGTTTTATTTACGGTAAAGAAAAGAACGATGGCTGGGTTGGGGCTGCATTGCTCATGCTTCGCAATATAACCGTGTTCGCCTGCCTATTTAGCTTTGTCCTTGAAATTGTTTTAGGTCAACGATTAGTTACAAATGGTTCTTTTTCTTTTCTGCAAACTATAACGATTGATAATCCATCTCTGTATCGACTGCGTAGTTTTTTCGGACATGCAATCGTATTTGGGCAAATGATAGTTATTGCGGTGGTAATCAACTTTAAATTGGAGACAAGCAAAATGAAACGTCTCTTATACTCTGTGGTTCTTTTGGTCGCTCTGCTTCTGACAAAGAGCCGTAGCGCTTGGATCATTCTCACGGCTTCAGCATTGGTGTACCTGGTTTTTCGCCTAAAGAATCCTGAGTATTCTAAATGGAATTTAATTGCCCTTTTAACCCCAGCTGTATTGCTGCTCGTTTTCATGCTTTACAAGTCTGGTCTGTTTAACTTTGTTGGTTCACGATTTGGTGAACTTGAAACTGATGTGTCATATAGCCAGCGCTCTGGAGCGATTTCCTACATTATTCATAGCTTCCTAAGCAGACCGCTGTTTTGGCTTACTGGAAATGGTTATGGCAGTAGTCGCATAACCATGTTGGACACCACAGTTGAAATCAGTGGTTTTTCAACGGTAGACAACGGTTTCCTTGCAATGCTGTATGAATATGGTTTTCTTGGAATTTGTAGTTTTGCATCCTTGCTGATTTCCGCTGGCATCAGTTCGTTCAAGTCAGATTGTGAACTTGATCAAGTGCTTTTTTCCGTTTCCTGTATATGCTGTGCGGAGTTCATGTTTTACTGCGAGCTTGGTTGGTGGGTGCCAACGGTGATCTTGTTCGCTACCTGTGGACTCGCCCTGGGCAGAGCGAGTGCTCGGCATTCAAATTTGTATGAGTCAGGGCCTATTTTGATTTCTGAATAAATCAAGGTTGATAGTTTAATCAAACGAGGTCAAATGAATTATTCGTCTATTGCACGCAACACTATGATTGCGTTTGCTGCACAGTTTATTTCTCTATCGGTCAGTGTCGTCATGTCGCTGCTCGTGCCGAAAATCGTCGGTGTTGCCGATTATGGTTATTGGCAGCTGTTCATGTTCTATACGACCTATTCTGGCTTTTTCCACCTTGGCCTGAACGATGGTGTCTACCTGATCAACGGCGGTCTCTCTCGTGAGGAAATCGATAAGAGCTCGATCAAATCTCAATATATCTTCGGTGCTTGTTTTCAAGCAGTGATTTGCCTCGGCATCACTTTAGCTTCTCTGCCTCTTGTCGATGATGCAAATCGATTTTTTGTTGTCGCGTCATTTGCGCTTTACACCGTCGTCTATAACCTGACAAGTTATTTGGGCTTTGTCTTTCAGGCCATGAATGAAACTAAGCTCTTTTCGTTCTCCACAATGCTAGACAGGCTGGTGTTCCTGGTCCCTCTCCTTGTTCTAATTGGATTTAAGGTTTCGGATTACCACCCCTATGTCTATGCGTATCTCGTCTCGAAGATTATCGCGCTCATATATTGTTCCTGGATGGGCAAAGATATCCTGCGCGTTAAATCGATGTCTTTTGGCAATGCACTTAAGGATGGTACCCGCAGCATCGTCGTTGGCGTAAAGCTGATGATTGCGAATATCGCCGACACACTGATCCTCGGCGTATCCAGGTTTCTTATCGATCATTTTTGGGGTATTGTCGCCTTTGCAAAAATTTCGTTCTCCCTTTCTCTGGTGAATTTCTTCATCACTTTCGTCTCGCAGGCGAGCATGGTCTTATTTCCTGCCCTTAGGACAGGCTCTGATGATGAGAGGGTTCGTTTTTACATTGGCATAAGAAATTCTATCGAGCTTATCTTCCCTGCGATCTACTTACTCTATTTCCCTATGGTTTGGTTTTTGGGGGCATGGCTTCCTCAATATTCCGAAAGCTTTAGATATTTTGCGCTCTTACTCCCGATATGCGTCTTTAATACAAAGATGAGCCTTTGTTGTACTACCTATTTCAAGGTTCTTCGTAAAGAACAGCTGCTCCTGAAGTTGAATATCGTTGCCGTTATTTGCAGCACCGTCTTTTCGGTATTCGGTGTTCTCGCTCTCGATTCACTCGATGCTGTCCTGTGTGGCGCTGTAATCTGCATTATCGGAAGGTCGCTGTGGTCCGAACTATATTTAAATGAAAGGTTAAGTGCTGCGGGTTCGTCCAGGCCGTTCCAGGAGATTTTGCTTACAGTTGCCTTCGTCTTATTTACCGAGCTCATGCCCGGTGGAGTGGCGGCACTCCTGTATTCGATAGTTTATATTGGCTATCTTTTACTTAATCATTCTGAATTGAAAAACGTCGCCTCGCGTTTGAGCAGGCTTAAGCATTAGTAAATGTCATTCAATTAGATTGGATTAGGATATGAAGGGCATCATCCTCGCCGGCGGGTCCGGCACGCGCCTGTACCCGCTCACGCTCGTGACCTCCAAGCAGCTGCTGCCGGTCTACGACAAGCCCATGATCTACTACCCGCTGTCCACCCTCATGCTGGCGGGCATCCGGGACATC
>DBFOPE010000194.1:0-6086 GCA_048429085.1 Collinsella sp. | reverse complement strand
CGCAGCCACACTCGGGCACTTGGAACGGGGGAAACGGCGGTCGACGAAACTGGAGAGGAGGTATTACGAGCTCCTGTGCGAATTGGAGAGAACGCTCCCGCAAACTGCCTCTTGACAACTTATAGGAGCGTCGGTTTTATTATTTCGGAATTCCGTATGGTTAGGGGTTCGCGATTCAGCCCCGTAAACCGGCATGGTTTTGAAATGGCCGGCTGATATGACGGGTAACGTGGCCCTCAGAGAGCCAAATTGATCCGTTTTCTTTCCGTCCCCAGACGTCCACGGGGAATCAGCTGAACCCGCCCGCCACGAAATCGGCCTATCTACTACGTTTGGCTCGAAACCCCCAAGCACAACCGCGTTTTATGAAAAACCGCAGGCTTTCTACCTGCGGTTTTCTTTTTGCGTTGTTCGCTGTGGTTGAGGGCAGTGGCTTAAACGTAGTAGATGGGCCAGTTTCGTGGCAAGCGGGCCGCGTGGATGCCCTCGCGAGGTGAAAAATGACCCCTTTTCCTCCGTCCCCAGGGGATTAGTTGGGGCTAGAGCTCTAGGGTGAGGGTGACGGGGCAGTGGTCGCTGCCAAAGATGTCGTCGCGGATGCCGGCGTCGCGCACGTTGCCGGCGATTGCGTCGCTCACCAGGAAGTAATCGATGCGCCAACCGGCGTTGTTCTTGCGGGCATTAAAGCGATAGCTCCACCAGCTGTAGACGCCCTCGACGTCGGGATTTGCCGCGCGCCAGGTATCGGTAAAACCGGCGTCGAGCAGCTCGGTAAACTTACCGCGCTCCTCGTCTGAAAAGCCTGCGTTACCGCGGTTGGACTTGGGGTTCTTAAGGTCGATCTCTTCGTGCGCCACGTTAAAGTCGCCGCAGGTCACCACGGGCTTGCCGGTCTCGCACTCTAGTGCGCTCAAAAAGCCACGATAGGCATCGTCCCAGGCCATGCGTACATCGATGCGCGCGAGCTCATTTTGGGCGTTGGGCGTATAGACGTCGACAAACCAGAACTTGTCGAACTCGAGCGCGCAGACGCGGCCCTCGGTTGCGGCTTGGGCGACGAGCTCGGTCGCCTCGCCTTCGTTAGCGTAGGGTAGCAGCGCATCGGCGTGCAGCGTGCGCAGCGGTTCCTGGCGGCTAAAGACCGCAGTGCCCGAATAGCCTTTGCGCTCGGCGTAGCTCCAGGTTTGGTGATAGCCGGGCAGGTCGATATCGACCTGGCCCTCTTGCAGCTTGGTCTCCTGCAGCGCCAGGATATCGACATTGAGCTCCTGCGCGATTTGAATGAAGCTTGGGTCCTTTTTGAGCACGGCGCGCAGGCCGTTGACGTTCCACGAGGCGAAAGTGTAAGTCTGAGGCATGGTGTCCTTTCGACGGGGTTTGCAGGCTTAAGATTAGCGCAACAGGGGCGGGGTGGGCTCCGCGCGTGCTGACTCAA
This sequence comes from Collinsella sp., assembly GCA_048429085.1. Lineage (GTDB taxonomy): Bacteria > Actinomycetota > Coriobacteriia > Coriobacteriales > Coriobacteriaceae > Collinsella. The sequence continues at coordinate 4,651 of DBFOPE010000194.1, read as the reverse complement.
AGGCCGCATGCCGGGATGTCGCCCGATGCTGCCCGACCAACAAGGACGGAGGACTCATATGACGCAGGCGATAACGGACCCCAAGCAGGCCTCCGCTGCGCTGGCGGAGCTGTTCGGTACCCACAAGCGCGTGGTCTTCTTTGGCGGCGCTGGTGTTTCCACGGCGAGTGGCATCCCCGATTTCCGCAGCGTGGACGGCCTGTATCACCAGCAGTTTGCCTACCCGCCCGAGACTATGCTTTCGCATAGCTTTTATGAGGCACATCCGGCCGAGTTCTTCGACTTCTACCGCACCAAGATGATTGCGCTTGGCGCCAAGCCCAACCGCTGCCACACCAAGCTGGCCGAGCTGGAGCGCGCCGGTAAGCTAAATGCCGTGGTGACGCAAAATATCGACGGCCTGCATCAGATGGCCGGCTCGCAGCGCGTGTTCGAGCTGCACGGATCGGTCCATCGCAACATTTGCCAGTCGTGCGGCGCGGTCTATAGCGCCGAGTGGATTTGCTCGCGCGAGCACGAGGACGCCGCGGGCGTACCCGTGTGTCCTGCGTGCGGTGGGCGCATCAAGCCCGATGTGGTGCTCTATGAGGAGCCGCTCGACGAGCATGTGCTGACCGGCGCCGTTGCCGCCATCGCCGCGGCCGATGCCCTCATTGTGGGCGGGACCTCGCTCGTGGTGTATCCGGCGGCGGGCCTTACGCGTTACTTTACCGGCGATACGCTGGCCATTTGCAATCTTGCTCCCACCGATCAGGATGCAAATGCCGACCTGCTAATTTCTTGCGACATCGCGGCCGCGTTTGCGTTCTAGCCCGTGTGCGCGGATACAATAGAAAGACTGATTGCAAAGCGACCCCGCCGTCTGCGCCCGAGCGCGGCGGCGCGGGCATTTGAGGAGGATGTTCATGGCGAACGATAGCAAGACATGGCGGTGCGGAAAGTACGAGCTCAGCTTTGACCGTCCGCGCATCATGGGCGTCCTCAACGTGACGCCCGATTCGTTTAGCGATGGCGGGGAACACTTCGACCCGGATGCCGCCATCGAGTACGGCCTGGCGATGCTCGACGCCGGCGCCGACATCATCGACGTGGGCGGCGAGTCCACGCGCCCTGGTTTTACCCCGGTCAACCCCGACGAGGAGGCTCGCCGCGTGCTGCCCGTGGTGCGCGCGCTGGCCAAAGAGGGCGCTATCGTCTCGATTGACACGCGCCACGTGGCGGTTGCTAAGGCGGCCGTGCGCTGCGGCGCCTCTATCGTCAACGACGTGACGGGCTTCACCGACCCCAAGATGGTTGAGTTTGTTAAGACGAGCACCTGCGGCGTTATCGTGATGCACGCCGGCGAGGTCGCCGCTTCCGCTCGTACGCACGCGACGGTGCAGCTTGATACCTCTGCCGCGGCGTTTGTTGCCGAGAAGGCGCGCGAGGCAGCTGCTGAGGCCGCGCGCGAGGCGGAGAAGCCTGCCCGCCGTCGCCGTGGCAAATTGCTGGGCGAGCCCAAGACGGAGGCCAAGCTGCCGGGTGGCGTGGTGCAGCCCTCGCTGCCGTTTGGAGATCCGGAGCCCGCGTCCGAGCCTACGGACGAGCAGAAGCAGGAGGCACCGGCTGCCGAAGAGGCCGCCCCTGTCGCCGAGGCCGCCGCGAACCCTGAGTCCTCGCCGGAGCCCAGCGATCACCTGGCCGCCATGATGCGCCGCAGCGCCCGCCGCGAGGAGGCTTATGTTCCCACCTCGCAGCTTCGCCGCTTTACCCTGCCCGATTCGGCGCCCATCATGCGCCGCGTCATGGGCTTTCTGTCCGACCAGGCCCGCACGCTCATCCATGCCGGCGTGTCGCGCGACCGCATCTGCATCGATCCCGGTCCGGGCTTTGGCAAGACGGCCAACGAGGACATCGTCATCCAGCGCGAGACCGCCAAGATGGCGTCGCTGGGCTATCCGCTCATGTGCGCCGTGTCGCGCAAGCGTTTTGTGGGCGCCGTCTCGGGCGTGACCGAGGCGGCCGCGCGCGATGCCGCCACGTTTGGCGTGTGCCTGGGCGCTATCCAGGCCGGTGCCAACATCGTGCGCGTGCACGACGTTACCGGCTTTGCGCAGTTCCTGAACGGTTACTGGGCTGTCGCCAAGCCGCAACCGCGCCGTGCGTTTGTGGCCGTGGGCTCCAACCTGGGGCATCGTTGCGACAACATCCGCGCCGCACGCGACATGATCGCCGAGATTCCGCTCACCTGCGTGTCCAACTGCTCGCGCATCTACGAGAGCGAGCCGGCCTACGAGACGCGCCAAGATGCGTTTGCCAACGCCGTCATCGAGATCAAGACCGAGCTGGCGCCGCTGGTGCTGCTCGACGAGCTTATGAAGATCGAGGCTGAGCTGGGGCGCGACCGCTCCAAGAAGGCCAAGGTCAACGGTCCGCGCACCATCGACCTGGACCTGCTGTGGATGGACGGCGAGATCCATGGCGGCAAAAAGCTGCGCCTGCCGCATCCGCTCATTGGCGAGCGCGACTTTGTACTGGTGCCGCTCGAGGATCTGATGCACGACCCGGCGCGGTTCTTCCGCTACAACGGCGTCGAGGTCAAGGAGCCCGAGGACCGCGTAGGCCATATCGTGGGCGAATTGGGGCGTATGTAGATGATTGAGATGAATGCTGTGGCCGTTGGCACCGAGCTTGACGCCGCGCGCGACGCGGGCCGCGAGGGTGCGTCCGCGGGCTGGTGCGCTTGGAGCGCGGGCGAGACGTCGTTGACGTTTTCGCTGGTCGTGCGCCCGGACGTGAACATGCATGCTTTCCACGGCCTGCCGTTTGTGGCGGCGATGGGCGTGATGGACGCGCTCGTGGGCACGGCGTCGACGCCGGGCCTGGACCTTGCCGGCAAGGTGGGCATTGAGTGGCCGAGCAATATCGTGTGCGGCGCGCCTGCGTTTGAGACGTCGTTCGCGCGCGTCGCCGTCAACGGCGGCGCCGGTGCTGCGGGCATGTTCGGTGCCGTGACGGTGGATATTGAACGTTCGGCGCTGAGCGAGCTCGGTGTGGATGCGGCCGACGAAGCGCTGGTCGAGGAGTTGGCTGCCGCCGTGCTGACCCGCGTGGACGCCTGGGCGGCTGTTGCCAACACGCCGCAGGGCGCTGCCGGTCCGCTGGCCCCCGTGCTGGGCGAGTACTTCGACATGGTGCCGCTGCTGGGCCGCCAAGTTGCGGCGGTGTCGCCCAACGGCCTGCCACTCGCGGTGGGCGTGTTCGCGGGCCTGGATATCTGGGGTCGCGCGACTATCAAGACCGATGCCGGCGAGCAGGAGTTTCCGCCCGAGGCCGTGCGCATTCGCGGGCTGTAGCGCGGGGCGCCAGCGCTCAAAGATAACGATGACAACGAAGCCCTCTTCGGCCTGCACCGGGGAGGGCTTTTGCGTGACCCGAGAGAATAGCCGCGTCGATCCTATTCCTCAAAACTGAAAAAATTTCGTTTTTGAGGAATAGGAAACATGCACGATATCGCTGTACTGGGCGTATTCGAGGAGTCTCTATTCCTCAAAATTGAAAATTTTTCGGTTTTGAGGAATGGGCTTGGCGAACGTTTGCGGGGGCTGTGACATCGGGCGTGCTCGACTTAAGCCCCGTCTTACCCCAGCTCCTGCATGCGGCGGTAGATTTCGCAGATACCCTTGATGGTGAGCTGTCCATCGACCACGTCGAAGGCATCGGTCGAATCGGCGACGATGCCGGCGAGACCGCCCGTGGCGATAACGGTGGCATCCTCGCGGCCCAGCTCGCGCTTCATGCGCGCGACCAGGCCCTCGGCCATGGCGGCAGCGCCCACCACGGCGCCGACCTTGATGCACTCCTCGGTGTCGCGGCCGATGGCGTGCTCGGGCGCCTCGAGCGGCACGCTGGCGAGCTTGGCGGCACGGGCGGCAAGCGCGTCCATGGAGATGCGGATGCCCGGCGCGATCGCTCCGCCAATGTAATAACCGTCCTCATCGATGACGTCGATATTGGTCGCGGTGCCAAAGTCCACCACGATCGCCGGCGCGCCGTAGAAAGTCTCGGCCGCAACGGCGTTGGCGACGCGATCGGCACCTACGGCCTGGGGGCGCGCCGCGCGCAGCTTGGTTACGGCGGCCGTCTGCGGCCCGATGACGATGGCGTCCGCGGCAATGCGGTCGGCCACGGCGTGCCACTCGCGCGAGAGCTGCGGCACCACGCCGGCAAAAGCGATCGCGTCGACCGCATCGAGCGAAAGGCCGTACATCTTAAAGAAACCCATCAGGCGCACATGGATCTCGTCGGCGGTATAGGAGCGGTCGGTGGGCATGCGCCACGACTGCACCAGCTCGTTTCCGTCAAACAGGCCCATGGCCGTCTGCGTGTTTCCCATATCGATAGCGAGCAGCATGTCTACTCCCAGTGTTGGCATAAAAGGACGCGCACCATTGTATACGCGCCGCCGACGGCGCTCGGCTGTGATTCGTTTACGGTGATATGGGCTGAGGGGTTTAAATATGAAGGAATTATGCTCTACGAGATTTTCCTTGCCGTTTACCGAACTCCCGCGTAATATTCTTTCTTGCGCACATGAGGCGCCCAGACATTGCGGGGTGGAGCAGTCTGGTAGCTCGCCGGGCTCATAACCCGGAGGTCGTAGGTTCAAATC
>DBFOPE010000193.1:0-3258 GCA_048429085.1 Collinsella sp. | reverse complement strand
TGCCATGGCGCTCATCGACACCTGGGAGCTTATGCCGCCTTCGATGTCGGCCGAGAAGGACGAGATCCGCAAGATGTTCCACGATCTGATCGACGCCATGCTGCCGTATCAGGACGAGAAGACCGGCATGTGGCACCAGGTCATCAACATGCCCAATATCGCCCCCAACTACCTGGAGGAGTCGGGCAGCGCCATCTTTGCCAATGCCATCATGAAGGGCGTGCGTCTGGGCGTGCTGGGCGAGCGTTACTACCAGTACGGCCGTCGCGCCTTCGACGGCATCTGCGAGACCTGCCTGTCCGAGCATGATGGCCAGCTGGCGCTCGACAACATCTGCCTGGTCGCGGGTTTGGGCAACACCGCGCACCGCGAGGGCACGTTTGGTTACTACATGAGTGAGCCCGTGGTCAAAAATGATGCAAAGGGCGTGGCGCCGCTGGTGCTTGCCTATATCGAGACCATGCATCACGACAAGCTGGCCGGTAAGCGCGATCCGCTCGCCCCCTCGGGCGTGTGCTCCATCGAGGACCCGTTTGGCGGATACACCCCGGGCATCAACGCTCATAAGGGATGTGAATAACGTGGGGGCTATTACTCCGGGTGTACGTTTGCACGACCTTCCGCAGGGGACCGTCGAGGAACGCATTCGCATGGCGGGAGAGCTGGGCTTTTCGTGCATTCAGCTGCCGAGCAAGGTGCTCTACGCATCGATAGGGATCGATCGAGGCGGCCTGACCCGCGAGCTTGCCGACCATTTGCGTGCCGTGCTCGACGAGGCGGGCGTTTCGGTCGCCGTGCTCGGCTGCTATAAGAATTTGGCGACGCCCGATCGCCAACAGCTCATGGATAACTTTGCCGAGTACGAGGCATGCCTGAACTTTGCCCAGATGCTCGGCGGCTGCCCGGTGGGTACCGAGACCGGTCGCCCCAATGCGCAGAACCGCGTTGCTGACGACCGCATGACCGATGAGGCACTCGATGCGTTTGCAGACGGGCTTGCACACGTCTGCGATCGGGCCGAGGCCTTGGGTGGGCAAATTTTGATCGAGCCCGGTTGGAACGAGACGGTCAACACGCCAGATCGCTGCCGTGAGGTGCTGGAGCGCGTCTCGAGCCCGTCGCTCGGCGTGATCTATGACCCAGTGTCGCTGCTGCACCCCAGCGTCGTTGACGAAGCGCAGGAAATCACCGCGCGCATGCTCTACTTATGCGGCAGCAAGATCCGCGTGCTGCACGCCAAGGATTTTGAGGTCGTTGATAACGAGGACGAAGCCGGTTGGTGTGACGGTACGGGTTCACGCCTGGTGTGTCATGGCGTGGGCGAGACGGGACGATACGACTTTGAGCCCGTGGTGGCCTGGGCGGCTGCCGCCTGCCTTGGGATTCCTTGTGTGGTCGAGAACAGTGTGCCGGCGACGGCGGCTGACTGCCTGGCGACACTCGAGCACATGTCCGCTCGCTGCGGGGCTTCGCATCGCGAGTTATAGCATTGGCTTTTGCCGTGCCGGCAGATTGAGATTACCTGTATGGGGGCGGCGGTGAAGGGTCTTTATCGTCGCCCCCATTGGATTGCATTAAAAAGGGGAGTTGCGTGGCTATCCACATTGTCGAAGAGGCGAATCGTTGCCTAGGTTGTAAAAGGGCGTTCTGTCAGATTAAGGGCTGCCCGGTTCAGACGCCTATTCCGCGGGTCATCGACCTGTTCAAACAGCGTCGTCTAGAAGAGGCGGGCGAGCTGCTGTTCCAGAACAATCCCATGAGCGCGGTCTGCTCCATGGTGTGCAACCATTCAGGCCAGTGCGAGGGTGCTTGCATCCAGGGCCGCAAGGGCACACCCGTACATTTCTCGAGCATCGAGAACTATATCTCCACGGCGTATTTGGACCGCAAAGAGTGGAAGGCCGCGCCGTCGTGCGGCAAGCAGGTCGCTGTGGTCGGCTCCGGCCCAGCCGGCATTACCGTGGCAATTAAGATGACGCAGCTGGGTTGCGCCGTCACTGTTTTTGAGCAGCGGCCCGAGATCGGCGGCGTGCTGGAGTACGGTATCCCCGAGTTCCGTTTGCCGCGCTCGCTCGTGCAAAAGTACCGCCACGTGATGTGCTCGCTCGGCGTGCGCGTTCGCCCCTCGACCACCATCGGCGGCGCGCTCCACATCGACGACCTGCTGCGCGACGGCTACGATGCGGTCTTTGTCGGTACTGGTACCTGGCGCGCTCGCAAGCTGGGTATTCCCGGCGAGTCGCGCGGCAACGTGCTGTTTGGTATCGATTATCTGGTCGATCCCACGAGTGTGGCAATCGGGCAGAACGTGGCGGTTATCGGCGCCGGCAACGTGGCCATGGATGTTGCCCGCACAGCCCTGCGCTCGGGCGCTCGCAAGGTCACCGTGTATGCCCGATCGCGCCATATCTCTGCCATCGATGATGAGGTGGAGCTGACCGAGCTTGACGGTGCCGAGATTGTGTGCGGCAAGGCGATCTGCGCCATCGATGATAACGGTCCGGTGTTCGAGACGGCTATCTTTGACGAGGACAACAATGTGGTGGGCTACGAGGAAGAGCTCGACCACGTGTCCGCCGACACGGTTGTGATTGCGGCGTCTCAGGTGCCCAAGGACAAGCTCGTGCTTACAACGGGCGGTCTGGAGACCGACCATCGCGGCCTGCTTTCGGTCGACGAGCATGGCATGACTACCGTGCCAGGCGTCTTTGCCGCCGGCGACGTGGTTAACGGCCCGCTCACCGTGGTTCATGCCGTGGCAGGCGCTAAGCTCGCCGTCGAAGGCATGACCAGCTACCTGGGCCTCTAACCCATCCCACCCATCGGTTGCGGTGAAATACGGACTGTTTTTGCTGTCAAAAGCCTCATCTACTCCGTATTCCACCGCAACTTTTTTGTGAGGGTCGGGATTGAAGGCGGGGAGTGCGAGCGTGTGCGAATGCAGCGGATACTGATACGATAGGTACGTTAGCAACTGCCGCCGAGCGGCTCAAACGAAAGGAAGCCTGTATGGAGTCCTCTGCCTACCCGATGCTCTTTAGCCCGATCAAGGTCGGTACAACCGAGGTCAAGAACCGCGTCTTTATGCCGCCGGTGTCCACCAACCTGGCCGATCACGGCTATGTGACCGATGACTTGGTCGATCATTACCGTGCCCGCGCCAAGGGCGGCGTGGGCCTCATCATCACCGAGGTCGTGACGGTCGAGCCCACCTATACCTATCTGCCGGGTGACATGTGCTGCTACGACGACACGTTT
>DBFOPE010000192.1:0-8931 GCA_048429085.1 Collinsella sp. | reverse complement strand
CACACAGACCGTACCTTTCCCTCGGGAACTGGGCTTCGCGAAGTTTCCCGAGGGAAAGGTTCAGCCGCCACCCTGCGACCTACCGGGGATTGCCATGACGTACGTTGGCTGAAATATTAACGTGGGCTCCGCCGTTCGAACGAACGGCGGAGCCCACACTCACTTTTTATTCAGCCCTAGTCATCGCACAAAGCCCCTTCGGCAGCACACGGTGCAGCCAAGTCACCACAGGCCGGGGCGGGAGGGGCTGAGTTTCCTCCTGAGCGACTCTGCTTGCAGCCGGAGCGAAAGGGGGAAATCTCAGCCCCTCCCGCCCCGGCCGGACAGGTCACACTACACCGTGTGCTGCGGCAGGTCCTGCAGGGCGATGACGTCCATGCCCATGTCGTTGGCGCTGCCGTGACCCTGCTGGTCCTCACGCACCGCCTCGATGGCACTCACGTACGTGTTGGCGGCAGACATCGCGGTCACGCAAGTCACGCCGCGGCGCACCGCCTCGGTGCGCAACAGATAGCCGTCGCCACGCGAGCCCGGGCCGTACGGTGTGTTGATGATCACCGCGATCTTGCCATCGGCGATGAGGTCACCGATGTTGGGACGCTCGCCGTCGTGCGGGCCGCTGATCTTCTCCACGACCTCGCACGTCACGTTGCCTCCGCGCAGCACGCGCGCCGTACCCTCGGTGGAGCAGATATCAAAGCCCAAGTAGCGCAGGATACGAGCGACCGAAAGGATATGACGCTTGTCGCGGTCGCACACGCTGATGAATACCTTGCCGCAACTCGGGTCGGGCAGCTTGTAGTCAATCGCCAGCTGCGTCTTGGCGTATGCCTCGGGATAGCTCTTGGCGATACCCATGACCTCGCCCGTCGACTTCATCTCGGGCCCCAGGATAACGTCGGCTCCCGGGAAACGTCCCCAGGGCATGACAGCTTCCTTCATGCAGAACCAGTCCAGCTGACGCTCGTCGCTCGGCAGACCCAGGCTCGCGATGGAATCGCCCGCCATGATACGCGCCGCACACTTGGCCAGCGGCACGCCGGTGGCCTTGGAGATGAACGGCACGGTACGGCTGGCACGCGGGTTGGCCTCGATCACGTAGACGGTCTCGCCCTTGATGGCATACTGCACGTTGACCAGACCGCGGACTCCCAGCGCCATCGCGATGCGGCGCGTGGTCTCGCGAAGCTTCGCCTGCAGGCTCTCGCTAAAGCTGAACGGCGGAATGCAGGTCGCAGAGTCACCGGAGTGGATACCGGCCTCCTCGATATGCTCCAGGATGCCGCCGATGTAGACCTCCTCGCCGTCGCACAGGGCGTCGACGTCGGACTCGATCGCACCCTCCAGGAAGCGGTCCAGATACACCGGGTAGTCGGGGCTAATGCGCGCAGCTTCGGCCATGTAATCGCGCAGATGCTCGGCATCGTAGGCGATCATCATGCCGCGGCCGCCCAGCACATAGCTCGGACGCACCAGCAGCGGGTAGCCAATGTGCGCAGCAACGGCCTCGGCCTCCTCAAACGAGGTGGCCTGGCCCGCCGGCGGATACATAATGCCCAGCTTATCGAGCAAGGCGGCAAAACGCTCGCGGTCCTCGGCAAAATCGATGGCGTCGGGCTTGGTACCCATGATGTTCACGCCGCTCTCCTCGAGCATGCGTGCCAGCTTAAGCGGGGTCTGGCCGCCGAGCGTCACCACGACGCCGTCGGGGCGCTCGACATCGATAACGTCCATGACGTCCTCGTAGGTGAGCGGCTCAAAGTACAGGCGGTCGGACGTGTCATAGTCGGTCGAGACGGTCTCGGGGTTGCAGTTGACCATGATGGTCTCAAAGCCGCGGGCCGCCAGCGCATAGCTCGCATGCACGCAGCAGTAGTCAAACTCGATACCCTGGCCGATGCGGTTGGGACCGGCACCCAGAATCATCGCCTTGGGCTTGCTTGCCGGCGTGGTCTCGTCGGGGGCAACGCACTTCTTGGCGACCGGGCTCGTGCGGTAAATGTTCTCGTAGGTCTTGTAGTGGTATTCCGTGGCACTCGAGAACTCGGCGGCGCAGGTATCGACCGTCTTCATGCTGGGGACCACGCCCAGACCCTTGCGGTAAGCGCGAACAAAGCGCTCGTCCGAGCCGGTCAGCGCAGCAATCTCGGCATCGCTCGTGCCATACTGCTTGAGCAGGCGCATCGCGTCGGCGTCAATGTCTTCCACGCGCAGGTCGCGGATGCTTTCCTGGACCTGCACCATATCGTTGATGCGGTTGAGGTACCACGGATCGATACCGCAAATGGCGTGGATGCGCGCAACATCCCAGCCGCGGCGCAGGGCCTCGACCACAAAGAAGATGCGGTGCTCGGTCGGGGTGCCCACGGCCTGGGCGAGCTCCTCGTCGCTCAGCTTGTCGGCGCCCTCCTTGCCGCCGGCGCAAATGCCCTGGTGTCCATCCTCCAGCGAGCGCATGGCCTTGCCAAAGGCCTCCTCAAAGGTGCGACCGATCGCCATGATCTCGCCCACGGCCTTCATGCGCGTGGTGAGCGTGGGGTCGGTGCCCTTGAACTTCTCGAAGGCAAAGCGTGGCACCTTGACCACACAGTAGTCGATCGTGGGCTCAAAGCAGGCGGGCGTGGCCTTGGTGATGTCGTTGACGATCTCGTCGAGCGTATAGCCCACGGCCAGGCGAGCGGCGGCCTTGGCAATGGGGAAGCCCGTGGCCTTGGAGGCCAGCGCGGACGAACGGCTCACGCGCGGGTTCATCTCGATGACAATCAGGCGGCCGGTCTGGGGGTTCACGGCAAACTGCACGTTAGAGCCACCGGTCTCGACGCCGATCTTCTCCAAGATAGCGAGCGAGGCGACACGCATGCGCTGATACTCAAGGTCGGAGAGGGTCTGCGCCGGCGCCACGGTGATGGAGTCACCGGTATGCACGCCCATGGGGTCGAGGTTCTCGATGGAGCACACGATGATGCCGTTGCCGGCGTGGTCGCGCATGACCTCCATCTCGTATTCTTTCCAACCCTCGATGGACTCCTCGACCAGCACCTCATGGGCAGGCGAAAGTTCAAGGCCCTGGCTCACGATGGAGACGAGCTCTTCGTGAGTATGTGCGATGCCGCCACCGGCGCCGCCGAGGGTAAAGCTCGGACGCAGCACGCAGGGATATCCCACGCGCTCGGCGATGGCCTCGGCGTCAGCAACGCTGTAGGCATAGCCCGAGCGCGCGACCTCCAGACCGATCTCGGCCATGGCCTCGTTAAAGAGCTTGCGGTCCTCGCCGCGCTCGATGGCGGCAAGGTCACAGCCGATCATCTCGACACCGTACTTGTCGAGCGTGCCGTCCTTTGCCAGCTCGACGGCGGCATTCAGGCCGGTCTGGCCGCCCAGCGTGGGCAGCAGCGCGTCCGGGCGCTCCTTCTTGATCACGCGCTCGATAAATTCGGCGGTGATGGGCTCGACATAGGTGCGGTCGGCCAAGCCCGGGTCGGTCATGATGGTCGCCGGGTTGGAGTTGACCAGGATGACCTCAAAGCCATCCTCCTTGAGCACCTTGCAGGCCTGGGCGCCGGAATAGTCAAACTCGCAGGCCTGGCCAATGACGATGGGGCCCGAACCGATGACGAGGATACGCTTGATGTCAGTACGTTTAGGCATGTTTAAAACCTCCTAGAGAGGCTGACTCAATGTTTTGAAAAAGTCAGCGAGGGTGCAGCTGGTGCATCAGGTTGCCGTGATGCGAGGGTGCGCTGGGCTTATGCCCGCGCGTCCGAAGCAGAACGGCAAGATGATGTGCCAGATGCAGCCGCAGCGTCGACCGGTCCGCCGTTCGGTAGAACGGCGGAACCATCGTCGGCGAAATTCCAGCCCTGCAGGCGGTCCTTGGCGGTATCGATGTCCAGATAGTTCTCCTCGCCGTCCATGAGTCGCGTAAAGGCGGTAAAGAGATAATGGGCATCGGTGGGGCCGGGCGATGCCTCGGGGTGATACTGGACCGAGAAGCACGGCGCGTCGAGCAGCTGGATGCCCTCGGCGGTGCCGTCATTGAGATTCACATGCGTCAGGCGAATGCGGCCGAAACGCTCGTTCATCACGACCGGCGCGATACCGCGGCGCACCCAGGCGCGCAGATCGCCATCGGCCGCGTGCTCGGTCTCGCCGCCCGAAAGCTCGGGAACAAGCTTGCCCAGGCTGGGGAACAGCAGGCCGAAGCCATGGTTTTGCGCGGTAATCTCCACGCGGCGGCTGACCAGATTCATAACCGGCTGGTTGCCGCCACGGTGACCGAATTTGAGCTTTTCCATCTGGGCGCCGCACGCCAAGCTGATCATCTGGTGACCGAGGCAAATACCAAAGACCGGCACCTTGCCGATCAGCTGCTGCACCTGCTCGTAGGTCTCCACCACGGCATCGGGGTCGCCGGGGCCGTTGGACAAAAAGACGCCGTCGGGATTCATGTCGAGCACCTGACGCGCGGGCGTATCCCACGGCACGACGGTGAGGTTGCAGCCGGCACGGACCAGGCCCTCCAGGATGCCGCGCTTGACACCGCAGTCGTAGGCGACCACTTTGTGGCGGGCAGGAGCGACAGGGGCAAGCGCAAAGTCATGCGTAGCGGGCAGGTCGCTCGCGGCAAAAGCGTGGGGCTCGGGGCAGCTCACGGTCTTGACCAGGTTCTCGCCGACCAGCGTAGGCGCGGCGGACAGGCGCTCGGCAAGCTCGTCGACGTCAAAGATCTCCGTCGAGATTATGCCCATCTTGGAACCGTTGTCGCGCAGGTGGCGCACGAGAGCGCGGGTGTCGACGCCCTCAATAGCGACGATGCCGTGTGCACGCAGGTACTCCGGCACGCTGACGGTCGAGCGCCAATTAGAAGGCGTGGCGCACATGTCGTGGACGACCATGCCGCGCATGGCGGGAGCGCTCGCGGGGCGAGCGGTATCGCCGGGGAAGGCCGACTGGACATCGGTCTCGTCAATGCCGTAGTTGCCGATCTGCGGATAGGTCATGGTTACGATTTGGCCGGCATAGCTCGGGTCGGTCATGACCTCAAAGTAGCCTTCGAGCGACGTGTTAAAGCAGACCTCGCCGGTTGCGGTACCCTCGGCACCGCATGCACGGCCATAAAAAATGGTCCCATCCTCAAGATACAGGATGCAGGGACCGCAGGTGCCCTTGCTGGTTTTAGCCAGCATACGCTGGCACAGCTCGCTGGGCGCGACGGTGCGGGCGGCAGCGCCCGCAATATGGTTGTTCGCCATAGTTCTCCTTCCCGGTCTCACAGGACCGGCTTAAAGGTGTGTAGTTAGGCCTCGCGGTATTCTAACCGCAAGCATCGCCCATGGCATTAATTACATAGAATTGTTTACATAATGATAATTATGACTTCCTGTGCATAATGATTTTTTTGGGACGGGGATTAAAAAATCATCCCGCGTGGGCTTGCGGCTCACGCGGGATGGCATCGTTCTATGTGGCTGCGGACTACTTTTGCTTGTCCTGCTCCAGCAGCTCGGACGGCGTGCGATCGGGCTTTCCGCCGCGGAAGATCTCTCGACCGTGCAGACGATGCTCAAGATCGCGCTCGGCCTGCTCCTCCGTGATCTTGGTCTGGCTCACCACCGGGTCCTCGATCAGCGATGAAACCGAGTTGACCTGTTTTTGAATGCGCTCGGCAATGGTGTCGTCCATGCTTACGATGCGCATCTTCCAGTCGATACTCGTGGCGTTGGACGAGCTCTTGGTCCAAACGAACGTCAGGATGGCGCTTTGGTGCCCCTGAGCAGGAAACATGCCAAAGAAGGAATCATGCTGGATCCTGCTGTCCTCGTCGATATAGGCGTGAACGTTATACACCACACGGTCGATCTTGTCGTTGAGCAGGGCGTTGGTTGCGAGCGCCGCCGCCTGAATCTGACCGTTGGACAGCAGCTCGAGTTCATTGGCAGAAGACGTGTCCAGCACCGTCACCTCAACCGTGCCCGTGCGCTCATCTGCCTCGTCGACGGTAAAATCGAGCGGGAACTGCGTAAAGCCATTGCCCCATTCAAGTCCACCCTTGAGCGCGGTCGAAACGGTATCCACCGAAACACTTTCGGAAAGGTTCGCGGTATTCAGACGTCGCATCACGCCGTAGCCAATCTGCATGCCCACAATCAGCACCAAAATGCCGATAACCACGGCCATGGCGGTCTTCGTAATGGTATGGCTCACCTGCGAACCCGAAGGGTCGTCCTCGGACAGTGGGTCGATATGTTTTGCCTGGCTCGCGCGATCCTCGCTGCGCAGCCGCGCCAGCGTCGCCTTGTCACCGCGCTTGACGGCGGCCTCTTTCTCACGCATGCGCTCGGTACGCTTTTTGGCAAGCGTAGGATCCAAGACGCCGGATGCATCGATTTCGGAGAATAACTCCGTCACTTCTTCCGGAGTCAAAGGGTTCTTATCAGCCATGATCTTCCTGTCATATCAATCAGTCGAGCTCGTGCGCACGCGCACCTTCGAACTGCATTCGATAGTAACGGGCATAGGTGCCGCCACGGGCGAGAAGCTCCTCGTGCGTGCCACGTTCCACAACGCGACCATGCTCAACGGTCGCAATCTCGTCAGCATGCTTAATAGTCGAGAGACGGTGGGCGATGATGATTGTGGTACGGCCGCGTGCCAGCTCTTCGAGCGACTCCTGCACCGCTTCCTCGCTCTCGTTATCCAGGGCACTCGTCGCCTCATCCAAAATAAGAATCTTGGGATTCTTGAGAAACACGCGTGCAATGGCGACGCGCTGCTTTTGACCACCCGAAAGACGGCTGCCACGCTCGCCCACCACGGTGTCGTAGCCTTGCGGAAGCGATTCGATAAAGGTATCGATATTGGCGCGGCAGGCCGCCTCGGCGATCTCTTCCGCTGTGGCGCCCGGCTTGCCGTAGGCGATGTTCTCGCCGATCGTTCCATCGAACAGGTACACATCTTGCTGCACCAGGCCGATGGCACGGCGCAGACTATGTTGCGTCACGTCGCGCACGTCTTGGCCGTCGATGCTGACAGATCCAGCAGCCACGTCATAAAAGCGCGGCAGCAGCGAACAAGTCGTAGACTTGCCGCCGCCCGAGGGGCCAACCAGCGCAATGGTCTGTCCGGGCTTGATAGACAGATCCATATGGTCGATAACGGGGCGTCCGTCGGCACCGCCCTCGCCCAACTCAACATCCTCGTAGCTAAAGCACACGTCGCGATATTCAACCGCGCCAGCCGTTACCTCCAGGTCCGCGGCATCTGGCTTGTCCTGGATATCCGGGGCGGTCGAAAGCACCTCGTCCATGCGCTTAAAGCCGGCGATGGCCTTCTGATACGTTTCGGCCGAATTGACGAGCGTCTCGAGCGGCGTGCAGAACAGCGAAATGTAGAGCGCAAAGGTCGCCATATCGACCGGCTGCAGTTGGCCTTGCGCCACCAGCCAACCACCCAGCAGCACCACGATCACGTACAGCACACCCGAGAGCAGGCCATACGTCGCAGTGTAGACGCCCATGGCGTGATACATATTCTCTTTGGACGAAAGATAGCGGTCGTTAGAGGCGCGGAACTTGGAGCGCTCAGCTTCCTCGTTCGCAAAACTCTTGACCACGCGCATGCCTGCCAGCGAATCCTGCAGCTGAGCATTAATACCGCTGATCTTTTTGCGATTGTCGCTGAAGACCTCGCGCATGCGCATGTTCTGCCAAAACATGATGACCGCAAACACCGCCGTCACCACGGCCATGGCAAGCGCCAGCACCGGGGCAATAGCAAAGAGGATCACAAACGAGCCGACGATCTCGATGCCGCAGATGATAATCCACTCGGGCACGTGGTGTGCCGCCTCGCAGATATCGAACAGGTCGTTGACCACGCGGCTCATCATGTCACCCGAGCTGTTGCGATCGAAGTACGCAAAGCTAAAGCGCTCGTATTGATCGAACAGGTCCTCGCGCATCTTGGACTCCATGCGCGCACCCATCACGTGGCCCCAGTAACTCACAAAGTAGCGACAGGCACAACGGATGGCATACATCAGTACCAGGCCAACCGCGATCATACCGAGCGCCTGCATAATAGCCGCCTGACCCTGGGTAAACAGCCCACCGGTCAGATTGCGCAGGATAATGGGAAACGCCAAGTCAATGGCGGCAAGCACCAGGGCACAAACAGTATCGGCAACAAAAAGCCCCATCTGGGGCTTGTAATACGAAAGAAACCTCTTCAGCATGTGATCCTCAAAGAAATATCAGCAACGTAAGGCCCTGGGACAAAGCAATCAGCAGCACTTGCCCCAGGGCTATCCCCACTCGTTAAAGCTCCGCGCCCCCAAGGCGATGCGCGATGCTATCGCAGGCCAAGGCGCCTACGACGGTCTTGGCATCTTCGATCTTGCCGTCGAGCACGGCGTCGATCAGCTCGTGCAGTGGCACCAGATCCACGTTGACAAACTCGTCATCATCGGGGTTGGGTGCATCGAACTCGAGCTTGGTGGCCAGGTAGATGTGAATGATCTCGTCGCAAAAACCACAGGACGTGACAATCGACGTCAAAAAGCGAATGCGACCAGCCCTAAAGCCCGTCTCCTCATGCAGCTCGCGCTTGGCGCAATCGAGCGGGTCCTCGCCCGGGTCGAGCTTGCCGGCGGGAATCTCGACCGTCACGCGGTCGATGGCGGTGCGGTACTGACGCACCAGTACGATCTTGCCGCTCTCAGTCAGTGCCACAACGGCCGCCGCACCCGGATGGCGAACGATATCGCGGGCGCTGCGGTGACCGTTGGGCAACTCAACCTCAAGACGGTGGACGTCGAGGATCTTGCCCTTCCAGGCGCACTCCTCCGAAAGAATCTTCTCGTGCAGCTCGGCATCGTGCGGGTCGTCGTCGCCCAGCACCAGCGCCGGCTCGTCAGCGACCTCGCCACCAGGC
>DBFOPE010000191.1:0-12330 GCA_048429085.1 Collinsella sp. | reverse complement strand
GGCCTGGGCACCGTGGAAATGAACGGCAAGGGTTTTGCCCGCTTTGTCGAGATGGGCGATGTGGTCAAGGCAGGCCAGCCGCTCATCAGCTTCGACCGCGAGGCCATTAAGGCCGCTGGTCACGAGGACATCGTGACCGTCATCGTCTCCGAGCTCGATCGCCTTAAGAGCATCGACCATGTCGGCGAGTCTGGAACGCTTATCGGCGGCAACCCGCTCGTCAAGCTGGGCGACCCGCTGCTGGTAGCCAAGACCAAGTAGCCAGGCCCCGCGCCACACAGCCAAAAGGCACCTCGTCAAGCGCCCGCGACCATTTGGCCGCGGGCGCTTTTCGTTTGAAAAACCATCCCGCCAATGCCTTATCTGTATAGCCCAAATGAGCCGAGCTGCTAGAATATCGAACTGTATGGATAACTATCATTCAACCGTTATGGGAGGATACGTGAACCGCATCAAAATCGCGCAGCTCTATGCCGATGCCGAGTCGCTCGGCGGCCAGACCGTCACCGTCGCCGGCTGGGTCAAGTCCGTCCGCGACATGAAGAACTTTGGCTTTGTTACGCTCAACGACGGCAGCTGCTTCCGCGACCTGCAGGTCGTCATGAACCGCGAGGCACTCGACAACTACGACGAGATCGCCCACCAAAACGTCTCGGCCGCACTCATTTGCACCGGCACCGTCAAGCTGACCCCCGATGCGCCCCAGCCTTTCGAGCTTTCTGCCACCTCCATCGAGGTCGAGGGCGTCAGCGCCCCGGATTACCCGCTGCAGAAGAAGCGCGCAACCGTCGAGTTCCTGCGCACCCAGCAGCACCTGCGCCCTCGCACCAACCTGTTCCGTGCCGTGTTCCGCATCCGCTCTGTCGCGGCTGCCGCCATCCACCGCTTCTTCCAGGAGCAGGGCTTTGTTTACGTCAACACCCCCATCATCACCACGAGTGACTGCGAGGGCGCCGGCGAGATGTTCCGCGTGACCACACTCGACCCCAAAAATCCGCCCCTCACCGAGTCCGGCGAGGTCGACTGGAGCCAGGACTTCTTTGGCAAGCACGCGAGCCTCACCGTGTCCGGCCAGCTCAACGCCGAGAACTTTGCCATGGCCTTTGGCGACGTGTACACCTTTGGCCCCACCTTCCGCGCCGAAAACTCCAACACCACGCGCCACGCTGCCGAGTTTTGGATGATCGAGCCCGAGATGGCCTTTGCCGATCTGAACGACTACATGGATAACGCCGAGGCCATGCTCAAGTACGTCCTTAAGGACGTTATGGCAACCTGCCCCGATGAGCTCAATATGCTCAACAAGTTTGTGGACAAGGGTCTGCTCGAGCGCCTGGACCATGTCGCCAACTCCGACTTTGCCCGCGTTACCTACACCGAGGCCGTCGAGATCCTGGAGCAGGCCGTCGCCGCCGGTCACAAGTTTGACTATCCCGTGAGTTGGGGCATCGACCTGCAGACCGAGCACGAGCGTTTCCTGACCGAGGAGCACTTTAAGCGACCGACTTTTGTGACCGACTACCCGGCCGAGATCAAGGCGTTCTACATGCGCATGAACGAGGACGGCAAGACCGTCGCCGCCGCCGACTGCTTGGTGCCGGGCATCGGCGAGATCATCGGTGGCTCCCAGCGCGAGGAGCGCCTGGACCTGCTCGAGGCCCGTATCAAGGACCTGGGCATGAATCCTGAGCAGTACAAGTACTATCTGGACCTGCGCCGCTACGGTTCCTGCAAGCACGCCGGCTACGGTCTGGGCTTCGAGCGCTTGGTGATGTACCTCACCGGCGTGGGCAACATCCGCGACGTCCTGCCGCACCCTCGCACCGTGGGCAACGCCGACTTCTAATCGTCGGACGTTAGCTCGCGTCGCCACACGCCAACGCTCATCGCACAAGCGTCTCTCGACATCGGTCGAGAGACGCTTTTTTCAACAGCATCCGTCAAGCTTTCGGCAAGTTTTTGGTCAGTTGAGCAGGGCTGTTGAAAACTCGAACCGCCGTTTGCCGACGACTACCGACCGGCCAGAGCGCCCTGCGCCCCTGGGATAACCCCGCGTCCTAGGCTCCATACCGTCGCCACCCAAAACGGAAAGGACGTGGGCGCCATGACCGAAGCCGCTGTTGAAACCTACGACACCACAACGAGAGGCGCCGCCTCGATGGCAGCCTATCGTGCCGTTCGCATCCTGCAACTATTAAGCGAGAACACTGGCGAGGACAAGGCCATGCTTTCCGATGAGTTGATCCGGCGCCTCGCCCATCCCGACGACCCCGCCCGCATGCCCATCTCGGCGGCGCGACGCAGCATCTACACCGCCATCTCCGCACTTCGCCATGCCGGATACGAAATTGAGTACAAACGCGGCGTGGGGTATCGGCTCTTGACCCGTCCGCTCACCGACGAAGAGATCATCCGGCTCCACGGTATGGTCATGCGCAACCGCTCTACGCCCATCACCATTCGAAAAAGCATGGCTCAGCACTTGGTCGCCATGGCGAGTGCCGACGTTCGCGGCTACCTCGATGCACCCGAGCCTGCTCCAAGCGCCGGTGGCAAATCCACCAAGGCCACGCGCACGCCCGTCAAACGCATCGACACCTGCGAGCTCATCGAGCAGGCCATCGACCACGGAACCACGGTGAGTTTTGATATTTCGAGCGTCACGACACGTGGCGAAACCGAAGTAGCACGGATGACGCTCCGCCCCTTTGCCATCAAGCAACGAGACGGCATCTCGTATCTGCTGGGAACGGTCTACGACACCCGAGGCGCCGACGACACCCTGCGCACCGTTGAGGTCAGCCGCATGAAAAACGTCAGCACGCGCTTGCTCGACGGCAAGAAACTCTTTGCTGCGCTAGACGAGGAGGACGCCTCCGCCGCATAAGAACCTCCGCCGTCCATTCAACTACCCGTACCGCCCATCCGGTTCTGTATTAAAAAACCCGCCAAGTTATTGTAAAAATGGACATCCGCGCTACTATAGTTCCACTTGCACTTTGTTTGAGTGCAGTGTTTCCAGCCATTTCTATACTGGGGGGTAACGATATGAAGGACATCACCATCAGCCGCAGGAGCCTTCTGGTCTCTGCTGGCCTGCTCGCGCTCGCTCCGCTCGCCGGATGCGGCGGCAACTCTGGTTCCGGCTCTGCTGCCGCCGGTTCCGACTACACCGTCGGCGTTCTGCAGCTCACCGAGCACTCCGCACTCGACGCCGCCAACGACGGCTTTGTCAAGGCTATCAAGAAGAGCGGTCTCAAGGTCAAGATCGATCAGAAGAACGCCCAGAACGACCAGTCCACGTGTAAGTCCATCGCCGACAAGTTCGTGGGCGATGGCGTCGACCTGATCTATGCCATCGCTACGCCCGCCGCGCAGGCCGCCGCTGGCGCCACCGCCGATATCCCCATCGTTGGCTGCGCCATCACCGACTACGCCGCCTCGGGCCTGGTCCAGGACAACGATAAGCCCGGCACCAACGTCACTGGCGCCTCCGACCTCACCCCGGTCGCCGAGCAGCTCGAGATGATGCAGAAGGTCCTGCCCGACGTAAAGAAGATCGGCCTGCTCTACTGCACCGCCGAATCCAACTCCGACGTCCAGATCAAGGCCGCCAAGAAGGAGCTCGACAAGCTGGGCCTGAAGTACACCGATTACACCGTCTCGAGCTCCAACGAGATCCAGTCCGTCGTCGAATCTGCCGTGGGCAAGGTCGACGCGCTGTACTCCCCCACCGATAACACCATCGCCGCGGGCGCCTCGCAGGTGGGCCAGATCTGCAAGGAGAACAAGCTTCCCTACGTGACCGGCGAGGAGGGTATGTGCATGGCTGGCGGCCTGTTCACCCTCTCCATCAACTACGAGGATCTGGGCTACGCCGCGGGCGAGATGGCCGTCAAGATCCTGAAGGGCGAGGCCAAGCCCGAGGATATGCCGATCAAGCATCTCTCGAGCAAGGATCTGGTCGTCGTCAAGAACGACGAGATGGCCGAGGCTCTGGACATCGATCTTTCCGCTCTGGACGAGTAGCGCCATGCGCGGTAGCGCGTCTAGGGCACGTACTCGCGCCGTTGCCGTGTTATCCAATATCTGAGCCACAGGGGCGAACGCCAAAGACCGGCGTTCGCCCTGCTTGTTACGGATGAGACAAAACATCCGGCTGCAGCTCTTTTATACATTGTTACCGCTATCATGGTGACTCACGTGTCCACCCTATCCTAGGAGGTATGAAGCATGCTTATTGCATTGCAGGGCGCCGTTTCGCAGGGCGTCCTCTGGGGCATTATGGTGCTTGGCGTGTTTATCACGTTCCGCCTGCTCGACATCCCCGATATGACCTGCGACGGCAGCTTTGCCCTCGGCGGCTGCGTCTGCGCCGTGCTCATCGTCAATAACAACGTCGACCCGCTGCTCGCCGTGCTGGCCGGTATGTGCGCCGGCGCCATCGCGGGTGCCGTCACGGGCATTTTGACCACCGTCTTTGAGATTCCCGCGATCCTCGCCGGAATCCTGACCCAGATCAGCCTGTGGTCCATCAACCTGCGCATCATGGGCAAGTCCAACACGCCCATCCTCGCCAAGGGCACCGTGTTCTCGGCCGTCAGCAACATGACCGGCCTGCCGCAGTCCACCGTCGCCATCATCCTGGGCATTGTGCTGGCCGTGGCGATCGTTGCCATTCTGTACTGGTTCTTTGGTACCGAGATCGGCTCCGCACTGCGCGCCACCGGCAACAACGAGTACATGATCCGCGCCCTGGGCGTCAACACCAACTCCACCAAGATGATTGCCCTTGTGCTCTCCAACGCCCTCATCGGCCTCTCTGGCGCGCTTATCTGCCAGAGCCAAAAGTATGCCGACATTGGTATGGGCACCGGTGCCATCGTTATCGGTCTTGCTGCCATTGTTATCGGCGAGGTGCTCGGCCGCCTGCTGCCCGGCGGTCTCACTCAGTTTAGTGTCCGTCTTGCCTCCGCCGTCTTTGGCTCCGTGGTGTACTTCCTTATCCGCGCCATCGTGCTGCAGTTGGGCATGGACGCCAACGACATGAAGCTGCTCTCCGCCGTAATCGTCGCCGTGGCCCTGTGCGTGCCCGTGGTTTGGGAGCGCTATAAGCTCCGCAGCTCCTACACGAAGGGGGATGAAGTAGATGCTTAAGCTCTCACACGTCAAGAAGACCTTTAACAAGGGCACCGTCACCGAGAAGCGCGCTCTTACCGGCGTCGACCTTACCCTCAACGACGGCGACTTTGTAACCGTGATCGGCGGTAACGGCGCCGGCAAATCCACGCTGCTCAACATGATCGCCGGCGTATATCCGCTCGATTCGGGCGTTATCGAGCTCGACGGCACCGACATCTCGCGTCTGAGCGAGTCGCAGCGCGCCAAGTACCTGGGCCGCGTGTTCCAGGACCCCATGCGCGGCACCGCAGCCGACATGCAGATTGCCGAGAACTTGGCCCTCGCCAAGCGCCGCGGCCAGCGTCGCGGTCTTTCGTGGGGCGTCACCAAGGCCGAGAAGGACGAGTACGTTGAACTGCTCAAGCGCCTGGACCTCGGTCTGGACACGCGCCTCAACGCCAAGGTCGGTCTGCTCTCGGGCGGCCAGCGCCAGGCACTCACCTTGCTCATGGCCACGCTCACCAAGCCGCGCCTGCTGCTGCTCGACGAGCACACGGCGGCCCTCGACCCCAAGACGGCCTCTAAGGTGCTCAATCTGACCGAGGAGATTGTCGACGAGAACCACCTGACCACGCTCATGGTCACGCACAACATGAACGACGCAATCCGTCTGGGCAATCGTCTGATCATGATGCACGAGGGCCACGTAATCTACGACGTGGCGGGCGATGAGAAGAAATCGCTCACCGTGGCCGACCTGCTGCAGAAGTTCGAGGAGGTCTCGGGCGGCGAGCTCGCCAACGACCGCATGCTGCTGAGCTAACGACCTAGAAAACCACCACAAAGGGGACAGGCACCTTTGTGGTGGTTTTTGTTAAAGAGTAAGGAGACAGCCATGAAAAGACTCCCCCGCCTTGCGTTAGCTGCCGCGTTGTTTGCCGGCGCGCTCACAGGCATCCCAAGCCTCGCTTTCGCGGGGAACCTGCCCGTCGCTATTGACGGCGCCGTAACCGTCATGCACACCAACGACATCCACGGCAGCTACAAGTACAGCTACAACGCAAGCAAGGGCACGGGCACCATTGGCTTTGACGGGCTGGCGGTTCTCTATAGCGCTCAAAGCAACGCCCCCGACTTTCTGCTCGATGCAGGCGACACCTTCCACGGGCAGTCCTTTGCCACCATGAGCGAGGGCAAGAGCATCGCCGAACTCATGAACACCTTCTACGCAAACGGCTACGACGCAACCACACCGGGCAACCATGACTGGAGCTACGGCGCGGACAAGCTTCGCGCGATGGCCGGCAATGGTGCCACCAGTACACCTTTCGCCATGCTCTGCGCGAATGCAACGTCCTCGAACGGCGTATGGAGCTCGAGCATCACCAAGACGCTCAATCGCACTTGGAAGGACGGCGAGGGCAGCCCCACGTTTAACTACAAGATTAAGGTCGGCGTCGTCGGAGCCATGGATGAGTCGCTGGGCTCCTCGCTACGCGCGGACCTGGTCGCGGGCACGTCGTTCTCGGGTGCGGCGGACGCCATCAATGCCGAGGCCAAGCGACTGCGCGAGGATGAGGGCTGCAACGTTATCGTCTGCATCGCGCACACGCTCAACGCCAAGACCTTTGCCGCAAAGCTCGTTGGGGTCGATACACTGGTCGCGGGCCACGAGCACATCAACTTAGACGAAAACGTGACGGGGGCCGACGGCAAGCCGGTCCGCGTCGTCGAGGCAGGCAGCGCCTTTGCCGAGGTTGGTCTGCTTTCCATTCCCTATGAGTACGACACCAGGGGTACCGAAACCACCAACGACGACATGGTGACGGTCTCCGCAGGCGACAGCGACGAGAAGCTCTACACCGCCAAGGACGTCGACGACCTTTTGGCAGACCCTAACAACCAGAACATCCTTGACGAGGTTCGCAACAACAAAATCAAGCCACTCGACGATGCCTTTGAAAGCGAATCGAACAAGGTGCTCGGCACATCCTCCACCAACTATTTCTACGGCGAGGACGCCGCGGGTACGCATGGCTGGGAGATGGTGCGCACCACCGATCTGCGTCCCAGCAAGGAAGGCGATACCACCAAGGCCCAGACCATCGGCCACGTGATTTGCGGCTCCTATCTTTCCCTGACGGGCGCGGACCCTGGCCTGACGAGCGCGGACCTTGCTATTGAGAACGCTGGCGGCATCCGCGGCGGCATCGCGGCGGGAAACGTGACCGCCGGCGACGTCATCGCCATCTCGCCCTACGGCAACACCTTGGAGACCTGGACCATGACCGGCGCGGACTTCCTCGCAGCGCTTGAGCACTCGTTGGAAATTAGCGACAAATGCAATGACAGCTACGAACTTCAGCAAGCCTACGTCGCAGCCGGCCACACCGAGCAGGAAGCCCAGGACATGTACAAGTGGCCCGACGACTCCGGCAGCGTTCTTTCCTTTGGCGGCATCAACGTAACAATCGACTGGACGCAGTCTGAAGGCAAGCGCATCGTGAGTGCCACGCTCACCAAAGACGGCAGCACGCTCGACCCCGCCAAGACCTATACCGTCGCCACCAACAACTACATCATCACCAACACGACCGACTTCCCCACCTTCGCAAACGCCAAGAAGCTCACCGAGTGGGGTACGTGCGAGGCAGCGCTGAGGGCACTGATCGGGCAGGACGACTGGGAGCACAAGGTGGCCTCGCTCGCGGGCACCATCAGCTTTAGCTCCGCTGAGAGCCCCGCACCCCATCCGACCCCAACGCCTGAGCCCTCACCCAAACCCGGCACGATGACCACGCAGATCACCACCAAGAAGACGGCCGGTAAGCTTGCCGCAACGGGAGACCGTACGCCGACCGTGGTCGGCGCATGCCTTATCGGCGGCATCGTCATCATCGTTCTCGGCATTATCTGGAAGCGCCGCCGCTAAGCTACACCGCCGGGCCTTGCAGCCCCGCCGTACAAACCTTATATCGAGCGCAAAAGCCCGTCCGAATGTGATCGGACTGGCTTTTGGTGGGTATCATGGTTGGACGATCATGAGGAGGTTTTCCCAACATGGAATTGTTTGAACCGATTCTTCATTTCTTTGAACAACGGTGGGTCCACAACATCATCTGGGCCGGCATCTTGGTAATAGGCACCGCCATCGCCACCAAGGTCGTATCCAAGACCCTGCGCCACCTGCTCAACCGCGACGACAACCCGCTTCCGGCATCGAGTATCTTCATCAACATTGCGCGCGCCGTCATATGGATGATTGGCGGCAGCTTTATCCTCGACAACTGCTTTGGCATTAACGCAAACGCCCTCGTCGCCGCTCTTGGCGTCGGCGGCATCGCCATCTCGCTCGGCTTTCAGGACACGCTGTCAAACCTTATCGGTGGCATGCAGGTGACCTTTATGGGCATCATCAAGCCCGGCGACAATATCGAGGTCGGCGGCGTGTCGGGCGTGGTCCAGGACATCACCTGGCGCCACACGACCATCGAGGACGCCTCCGGGCAGACCATCATCGTTCCCAACTCAAATATCTCCAAGAACACGCTCGTGCACCTCATGCCCTTTGGGCGTGTGGCTGTGCCCGTTGCCGTAAAGGACACGTCCAAGTGGGCCTCACTCGACGCACTGGCAGATGAGCTCACCGACGCCACCAAGGCCGCCGTGCTTCCCATCTCGGGCTTTGACAAGGAGCCCTACGTGCTCTTTAGCGAGATCGGCGACTTTGGCATCAAGGGCAAGATCATCTTTATCGTCAGTGACGACAGCACCACCTTCACGGCAGCCGACGCCTGCATCCGCGCCATCGCCCCCATCATCGCCTAAAACCACCACAAAGGGGACAGGCACCTTTGTGGTGGTTTCGCATCGTGGTACCATGGTTCATATCGTTGTTTAAACGACTAAGGGAGTAGACACCATGGAAGAGGCCTATCGTCAAGCACGCAAGCGCGGCGAGCAGGGACGCCGTCGCGCCATCAGCCAAAGCGAGCACCCGTACCTTACGGACCTCGACGGCCTCGTTGCCCAGCTCCCCTTAGGTCAGCGAGAGAGCGTCGGCCTGAGGGACATTCCGCTCGAAATGGTCGTCGGCACGGTCACCAAAGGCCGTCAGTCTGCCTTTTCGTGTAACTTTATGCCCCTGCTGCCGTTTAGCACCGAATTCGCCCGCAAGTGGTCCAACCTCTACGACATTCAGGTGACCGAGGGCTATCGCGACCCCATCATCGTCACCGAGTTCATGCATCGGTTCTATGTCCAGGAAGGCAACAAGCGCGTCAGCGTCCTCAAATTCCTGGACGCCCCGACGGTTTCGGCCAAGGTCACCCGTCTCTACCCCGGCAAATGGGATTCCGTCGAAAGCCGCCTGTACGGCGAGTTCTGCACGTTTTGGCGCGTCTGCCCCCTATACGAGATCGAGTTCTCGCGTGAGGGAAGCTACGAGACGCTCGCCAAGATGCTCGGTCAGAACCTTATCGAAAAATGGCCGCAGAAAAAAGTCGACTACCTGCGCCACACCTTCCTACTCTTTAAGCGCGCCTACCTGCGCGCCGGCGGCGACCATCTGGACATTACGCCCGCCGACGCCATGCTCGTCTACCTCAATGTGTACAACCAGGACCGCCTGCTAGATACGCCGACGGATATCGTCGTAAACCGCCTGTGCAAGATTTGGCGCGAGCTGGTCATTGCCGGCAAAAATGACGAGGACAAGGTCGATCTTGTCGAAGCGCCGAGCGTCGATGAGGATATAGCACCCGCCAAGTCCACCTCCGGCGTGCTCAACTTCTTTATGGGCAAGACCGTTTATTCGGCGGCCAACCCTCTGCGCATCGCCTTTATCCATGAATTCCCCTGTGCATCGTCGAGCTGGGACAGCTTGCACGACCAAGGGCGTCAGTATCTCGATGAGCACTTTGGCGGTATCGTGCGCACCGAGGCGTTCGAGGACTGCCACGATCCGGACGCGTTCTACGCCGCCGCGGAAACGGCTGTCAAACATGGAGCAAACGTCATCTTCTCGACCTCGCACCGCCTGATGGAATACACGCTCAGGGCTGCCGTTGAGTATCCTCGGGTTCGGTTCCTCAACTGCTCTATCGGCCTTCCCCACCAAAGCGTGCGCTCGTATTTTGGAAAGATGTACGAGGCCAAGTTCCTCCTGGGCGCCCTTGCGGCCAGCATGGCGGACAACCACCGCATCGGTTACCACGCGTCGGTCTTTGCGTCGGGTGCGCTTAGCGAGATCAACGCCTTTGCCATCGGCGCCTCGTTGCTCGACCCTCGCGCGCAGGTAATCCTCACCTGGGGCGATGTGCCCGCCGGCGGCCTTGCCGAGGCCATGTACCGCGAAGGCGTGAGCGTCATGACCGGCGCCGACATGTCAAAGTCGCTCGAAGACCCCACGGCTTACGGACTCCACCGCCTGGTCGATGGCAAGGTCGTCGGCATCGCCATGCCGGTATGGAACTGGGGCCGATACTACGAGCTTATCGTGCGAAGCCTGCTGCATGGCACCTGGGATGAGACCAGTGACGACAGCCAGGTTCGCGCCGTCAACTACTGGTATGGTATGAGCTCGGGCGTTATCGACATTCGCTACGCTCCGGGCCTGCCTTATCAGACGCGCAAGCTTGTTCAGCTGCTCCGCAATGGCATCGTCGAGGGCTCCATCAATCCATTTGGCGGCGAACTCCATAGCCAAGACGGCGTGGTGCAGATCGAGGGTTTTCCCCCATTGCCGAGCACGCAAATCGTCGAGATGAACTGGCTGGCCGACAACGTGGTGGGCACCATTCCGCAGCCCAGCGATGAGCCGAAGGTCCGCGCCCTATGAAAATCCTTGCCGTAGCCGATACAGAAGAACGATGCCTTTGGGAATGTTTTCACAAGGAACGCTTTGAGGGTGTTGACCTGATTTTGTCCGCCGGCGATCTGGACCCGGACTATCTTGAGTTTTTGGTCACCGTCATCAACAAGCCGCTCATCTACGTGCGCGGCAACCACGATGACCGCTATGCACGTCATGCACCGGGTGGATGCATCTGCGTCGAAGACACCGTGTACGTGTATCGCGGCGTCCGCATTGCGGGGCTTGGCGGCTCCATGCGCTATCGAGATGGTGCCAACATGTACACCGAGCGCGAGATGACCAAGCGCATGCGCAAGCTCTCCCGCA
Source organism: Collinsella sp. (assembly GCA_048429085.1). Taxonomy (GTDB): domain Bacteria; phylum Actinomycetota; class Coriobacteriia; order Coriobacteriales; family Coriobacteriaceae; genus Collinsella. The sequence goes on along the minus strand of DBFOPE010000191.1, from coordinate 1,028 downwards.
AAGTGAGGATGGTCGGCGGCTGCGACATCCTGCTCACTCACGCGCCCGCCGCCGGCATGGGCGACTTGGATGATCTGCCGCATCGGGGATTCGACTGCTTTAACACAGCGCTTGAGTCCTGGAGCCCCGACTACATGGTGCACGGACATGTGCATCAAAGCTATGGTCCAGATTTTCAGCGCGAGCGGCAACACACGTGCGGGACAACGATCATCAACGCCTGCGGCTATACGCAGTTTGAGCTGGACGAGGCGCGCTACCCCATCCGTGGATGGCAGGCAGCCTGGCTCAATTCGCAAACCATGCGCCGCGAGCTCAAGCGCCACGAGGCAATCGAATCCTCAACCGCCAGAACACCCTGGTAACCACTTTTAAGGCTTGACGCTGCGCCGGCCCCAAGCGCCCCATCTCGCCCCTCAAGCCGTCGCTCGCGTACCAAAGTACGCGTCGCTCCTCTTTCGGGGCGACCTGGGGCACTTGGAACCGGCTCGCTGCGATGCCATAACATTGACGCCAAAGTGCCAAAACCACCACAAAGGTGCCTGTCCCCTTTGTGGTGGTTTTGGCCCGAGATAGCAAGAAGCCCGGTCCTGCACGAGGCAGAGCCGGGTTTCTTTAGCAATGCTTGCTTTGCTCAGGCAGTAACTGTTAGTTACTCAGCCAGGAAGTCACGCTGGACAGCGGGATCGACCTTGACGCCAGGGCCCATGGTGGAAGACACGGAGATGGACTTGACGTACTTACCCTTAGCAGAAGAGGGCTTGACGCGCAGAATCTCGGTGTACAGGGCAGCGTAGTTCTCGACGAGCTGCTGCTCAGAGAAGGACTTCTTGCCCAGGGGCACGTGGCAGATGCCGTAACGGTCGGCGCGGTACTCAACGCGGCCGGCCTTGAGCTCGGAGACCATCTTGGCGACGTCCATGGTCACGGTGCCGAGCTTGGGGTTCGGCATGAGGCCACGGGGACCAAGGATCTTACCGATGCGGCCAACCTTGGCCATCATGTTCGGCGTAGCGATAGCGGCGTCG
>DBFOPE010000190.1:0-11983 GCA_048429085.1 Collinsella sp. | reverse complement strand
ATAGGCTCAAAAGAAGAGTTGTTGTCAATTCAATTTGACGGTACCCCTGTTTAACGAGGCGAGGAGACCTCGGCTTGCTTCCTCTCTCAGAGCTATCGTGTCGAAACCAGTCGCCCCCGAATGTCGGGAAAGTCTGGATGGTATCGGACCTGCAAACACCCGATAACCGTCGACTTTTCAAGGAACACGCGGGGTAAACCCCGCTCGTGGATAGCTATCTTACCACGTTCTAAAGGCAGACAGCTGCTCTATGCACGAGCTGTGAAGACCCTAATGTGCACCACACTTCGCACTTTTGCCACCGAACACGTCACGTATATTTTCGCCAAGCAAAATTGACCCGTCGAAAGGACCGTTATGGATACCAAGCAGCAACTCGTCAATGCCCTCGTGGGCCTGGGCTCAACCATTACCGAAGCTATGGATGTCATCGAGGGCTTTGTCCCCTGCGGACATCCCGCCCTAACGGTATCGAACGCACTCGTCACACTGGACGTTGACGATGATGCTCTCGCCCAGCAGCTTGAGACCGTCGAGGGCTTTATCGACCATGTGAGCGAGAACCGCGGCGTGTCCGCCTACCACGGCATCGAGGTCGAGCTCGCGGGTCCCAAAGCCGATCTGCTCGCAGCAATCCGCGAGGTAGGCGCCCTTATGCAGACCGCAGGCGTCAAGAACACCCAGGTCAACGAGTGGGTCTACCGCAGCTTAGCCGCGCTCGACAGCTCCGAGGAAAAGGCGGCCGAGCAGCTCGCAGAAAGTCCCGCCATTAAGGCCGCGCTTTTGTAATTAAAGGATGCGTGGCCTTCCGAGCGCCGACGTTCCGAAGGCCACGCAGACAGCCAGGCGCTAGCAGGACACCCGCCCACCGCATTCTGCCAGCGCGAGAATCGGCATCATTTGGCGCGGGGTCTTCGCTGCAAGATCGGCATGTTCGAGCAGCTTGCGATCATTGGTCACTAAGTAATCGACCTGGGCGCGTTTGCATGCGGCGAGTACCAGGTTGTCCTCGTAATCGCGATGGAGCGTCAGATATTTATCGGCTAGCCACAGATCGGATGCGTCTGCTCCCACGGCCGTGGCGTTTTCGGTCATATTTCGAACAAACGCCAGCGCCGCATCGCCAATCGCGCGGGCAGAAGCCTCGTCGAGCGCTCCTCCGCTGGCAAGAACGCTACGCTTCAGCTCGTGTTGGACAACGTACAGCACGTCCTTAGCGATATGCACCGGGAAGAACAGCAATGCCCCCGCCTCCGTCGCCTGCCCAATAAACGCACGCGCGGCAAGCGACTCGGCATGGTCAACGCAAAACGAATCAACCCACACATTCGCATCCACCATGATTTTAAGAGGGGCTCCGCTCACAGGATCATCCCCTTTTGGCGATAGCGCTCGTCCATGGTTTCGGAATAGATTGTGTCCCAATCGCGGTCATCGGATGTAGACGATGTATCGATACCCAGGTCCGCGTAAAGCTGATCCGCCGCCGCCCATGATGCGACAAACGGCGATGTGGCACCAGCACTAGGCAGTTGGTCGTCAACGGCCGACAACACCTCTTCGCACGAACCGCCGCCCTGTGCAACCTTCGCTATGACCTTTTTGATAAGCTCGGGCAGCGAGGCGCCCGAAAGCCGCAACGCTTCCTCCGCATGGTCCTTGACCTGACGATCAACGCGAACGTTTACCTGCGCCATGCCGCCAACAGCACCCATCTCAACCTCACCTTCGACTCCCGCTATCTCTGCTAGCATCACTATATATTGCTGCTAGCACATGGTCAAACGCAAAAGGCCTGCATTCTGGCAGATGCAACACCGTCCGAATGCAGGCCATAAACTCAAGCAAAAACGCTAGCGCAGATATGCCTTCGCGTTGCTCAGGCTGTAGGCGATCGTCGAGCCGTTGTGCAGCAGCGACGATGTCTGCGGGGTAATCGCGCCGGTAATGCCGAGCGCCAGGAGCGCTGAGTTGGTGAGCATCACCTTAGAGTAGGAGCTCGTCAGACGATCAATGAGGCCCTGACTCATACGACGCAGGCGCACGATCGCGGCCAAATCCGTATCGGTCAGGATGATATCGGCGACCTCCTTGGCGATGTCGCTTCCGCCACCCATCGCCAGACCCACGTCGGCCAAACCGAGCGCCGGCGAATCGTTGACGCCGTCGCCCACCATGGCAACATGGCGCCCCTCGCTCTTAATGCGCTCCACATAGGCGTACTTGTCCTCGGGCAGTAGCTCGGCCTTAAACTCGTCAACACCCGCCTCGCGCGCGATGCGCTCGGCCGTGCGCTCGGAATCACCCGTGAGCATAACGACATGCTTGACGCCCAGCGCATGCAGGTCGGCAATGGCCTCGCGCACGCCGGGTTTGAGCGGGTCCTCGATGCCGAGCTCGCCGACGACCGTACCGTCGACCGCCAGATACAGCGGCGACAAGCCCTGCATCTGGGACTCGATTTGCTCCTTGATGTCGGCCTCGAGCTGCGCGCTCTCGTCCTCAAACACAAAGTGTGCCGAGCCGATAATCGCGCGACGCCCTTCGATGGACGAAGCGATGCCGTGCGCCACGATGTACTCGACGGCGGCATGGCGCTCGCGGTGCTCGAGCCCACGCTCGCGGGCAGCGTTGACCACGGCACGCGCCACCGGATGCGGGAAATGCTCCTCCAAGCAAGCAGAAAGGCGCAGGACCTCGTCCTCGCTCCAACCATCGGTCGTCAGCACGCAAGCTAGGCGCGGCTGCGCCTCGGTGAGCGTGCCAGTCTTATCAAAGACAATGGTATCGGCCTTAGCAAACGACTCAAAGTACTTGGCGCCCTTGACCATGACGCCCATCTTGGCAGCATCGCTCATAGCGGTCATGACGGCGACGGAGCCCGTAAGCTTAAGTGCGCACGAGTAGTCGACCATCAGTGCCGCTGAGGTCTTGATGAGGCTGCGGGTGGTAAGCGCAACCAGGCCCGCGAGCAGGAAGTTCCACGGAACGATCTTGTTGGCGAGGTCTTCCATGTGCGACTGGCCCTCGGACTTGAGCGAGTCGGCCGTCTGCACGAGCGAGACGATCGAACGCAACTTGGTCTGCGCCGTGTTGGCGCGCACGCGCACCAAGATGTTGCCGTCTTCCACGACGGTGCCGGCGAACACGTCGTCGCCCACGCTGCGCTCGACGGCCAGCGGCTCGCCGGTCAGGGTCGCTTGGTTGACCATAGCGCTCCCCTGCTCGACAACACCGTCGATGCAAATGGACATGCCAGTGCGCACGGCGACCAGATCGCCGGGCTCAAGCTCGGTGGCGGCAACGCTTACCTCGGTGTCACCGACCACTTTTTGCGCCTTGTCGGGCACATCGAGCAGCGAGTTGATGAGCTCGTTTTCGCTCATGGCGCGGGTGTAATCCTCGAGCAGCTCGCCCACGTTGAGCAGGAACATCGTCTGGCCCGCGGTGTCGACGTCGCGCTTGACGAACGAGATGCCGATGGCCGACGCATCGAGCACGGGGACGGTCAGGCGCGGCTGCGCCAGCTCATGAAGGGCAGCGCGCAAAAATGTCATGTAACCGGCCACGACAAACACCGCACGCAGAGGCGTCGGCAAGAACCAGCGGCGCGCGTAGTGGACGCCGATAAGTGTGGCAAGATCCATGACGAGCTTGTGCCTGCGTGGCTCAAGCTGCATCACGTAACCCGTCTTTGCATCGGCAATGGCCTGAGCGTCGAGCGCACCCAAGGCGTCGAGCACGCCCGCACGACACCGCTCGTCATATTCGAGCGCCATCTGGCCAATACGGCCATAAACGCGCACTTTGCGCACGCCGTCGATATCGCCGCTGAGCTTAAGAAGTGCATCGAGATCGCTCTCTGGCACAGGACCCGCCAATTGAAGACGGGTCCTGCCGGGGATCTCGCTAATAATCGAGAATCTCATAGTTTGTGCCTGGGAGCGTTACTCGGCTGCCTTGTCCGCAGCGGCCTCGCTCTGGGTGATGTAAGCCGCCTCGGCAACCATGTCGTCAACATTAGCCTTGGCCTGCTCGACCATGTCCTGATAGCCGTTCTTGATGCGCATGCCGCACGCAATGCCCTGCACGCAGGCATTCTTTACCGGAGCGCTGGTAAGCAGCTTGATGCCGGCCGTGCCAAGCAGAAAACCACCACCGACAAGCAGGGTATTGAACGTCGACTTCTTCATGTTGCTTCTCCCTTTTGCCGCTTTGGATGCGGCACGGTGCCTCAGCACTCGAGTAAACAAGTTTGCTCGAGCACACTTTTGGAAAATAGTTTAGTTTATCTAACTATTAAGGTCAACAAAGGTTAACTTTTTGGAAATCTTGGGGCGCGATGTGACCAAGGGACCGCCCCTGCGCCACATCCACAAAAAATGAGGGCGCCAACGGCGCCCTCATTCACCAAATTCCATTCAGCCCGCCCGACCCGAACGGCCGAGTCGTCTGGCCGGGGAAGCTCCGAGTCGCCGGGGTGTTTGCTCCAAATGAGTTCCGCATGCAAAGAAGGCCACTAAATGTGGCCTTCGTCTTGCATAGGACTGTTTGAAATTTGGAGGAAATACCCCGGCGACTCGGGGCTTCCCCGGCCTCGCAGCTACGAGAGCGACGTTCTCAGCAACTCGTTGAAGAGCTTCGGGTTGCCCTTGCCGCGGCTCGCCTTCATGCACTGGCCCACCAAAAAGCCGATGACCTTCTGGTTGCCGTCACGATACTGCTGCGCCTGATCGGCACAGTTAGCCAGCACCTCGTCCACGATCGGCTGCAGCGCGCCGGCATCGCTCACCTGACGCATACCACGCTCGTCGACGATCTTGTTGGGGTCGTCACCGGTCTGGGCCATGGCCTCAAAGACCTCGTGAGCCTGGTTGGAGCTGATGACATCAGTCGCCAGCAGCTTGGCAAGCGCCGCCACCTGAGCCGGTGCAATGCCGGACTCGGCGAGCGACACGCCTGCGCCCTTAAGGTAGGCGATCATCTCGTTCACCAGCAGGTTTGCGACCGTCTGCGCCTCCTTACCAGCCATGCCGGCAGCGGCGGCCTCAAAGAACTCGGCAAACTCCGGGTCGCCGGCAATCTGCTCGGCGTCAGCCGTCTTAATGCCAAAGTCGGCCTCAAAACGGACGCGCTTGGCATCGGGCAGCTCGGGGATCTCGCCACGGCAGCGCTCGATGAACTCGTCGTCCAGATCGAACGGCGCCAGGTCGGGATCGGGGAACAGGCGATAGTCGTCGGCCGTCTCCTTGACGCGCATGACCACGGTGCGCTTACGGCTGGGCTCCCAGTGACGGGTCTCCTGATAGATGATGCCGCCCTCCTCGAGCACCTCGGCCTGGCGGCAAATCTCGTAGGCAAGGCCGTCATGCAAGCTCTTAAACGAGTTGAGGTTCTTAAGCTCGGTCTTGGTGCCCAGCTTGGTCTCGCCGCGACGGCGCAGCGACACGTTGCCGTCGCAGCGCATGGAGCCCTTCTCCATGGAGCAGTCCGAAATGCCCAGCGTCACAAAGATGCGACGGAGCTTCTCCATAAACAGGCGCGCTTCCTCGGGCGTGCGCAAATCGGGCTCAGTCACGAGCTCAATCAAGGGCGTGCCGCAGCGGTTGTAGTCGACGAGCGACTCGGCCGCGGCGGTAATGCGGCCCTCGGCACCACCCACGTGCACCATCTTGGCGGCATCCTCCTCCATGTGGATGCGCAGGATGCGAATGGGCACCGTATAGGAACCGTCCTCGCGACGCTCGGGCATCTGCAGGTTGGACGCGTCATAGCTGGCCAGATGGCCGGCGCGCTGGTTGCCCTCGCGCATGGTCGACGTCATGGACGTGGACAGGCCCTCGGCGTTGGCCGAAGCGCTCGCCAGGCTCTGGGCCTCGGCCTCGCCAAACGCGCAGTCGGGGCGCTCGGCGGCACCGCGACCGGTCACATCCAGATCCAGGTGACCGTACATGGCAAAGGCGACCGGACCCTGCGTGGTCTGGAAGTTCTTGGCCATGTCGGGATAAAAGTAGTGCTTGCGATAGAACATCGAGTGGCGCTGGATCTCGCAGTTGGTGGCGAGACCGGCCTTGACGATGCTCTCGATGGCGCGCTTGTTGGGCACCGGCAGGGCGCCGGGCAGGCCCAGGCACACCGGGCACACGTTGGCGTTGGGCTCGTCATCGTGGCTGAGCTTGCAGTTGCAGAACATCTTGGTATCGAGCGCGGTGAGCTCGGTATGGATCTCCAGGCCGATCACGGCCTCCCAATCCTGCAGGACCTCGGAAAGCTCCTTCATTACAGCTCGCCTCCCTTCCCGGCAAAATCGGGCGCGACGGAAAGCGCGGGCGCACCCGTGGCGGTATCGGCAAAGCCGCGCTCCAGGGCGCGGGCAAACGTGAGCAGCTGACGGTCCTTAAAGGCCGGACCAACCAGCTGGGCAGAAACGGGCAGTTTAGTATCCTCGCCCAGGCCCAGCGGCACCGAGATGCCACCGTTGCCGCAAATGTTGAGCGAGATGGTGTACAGGTCGGAGAGGTACATCTGCGTAGGGTCGCTGATCTCGCCAAACTTAAAGGCCGTGCGCGGCGAGGCGGGCATGAGGATGGTGTCCACCTTGGCATACGCGGCGTCGTAGTCCTGCGTGATGAGCGTGCGGGCCTTTTGCGCGGCGTAGTAGTACTTGTCGTACACGCCCGAGCTCAGCAGGTAGGCGCCGAGCATCTGACGGCGCTTGGCCTCGGCGCCAAAGCCGTGGGCGCGCGAGAGCGAGCTCTGGTCGGACAGGTTGGCGCAGCCCTCCTCCTGATAGCCGTAGCGAATGCCATCGAAGCGGGCCAGGTTGGAGAACGCCTCGGCCGGGCCGATGACGTAGTAGGCGGCGATGGCGGCGTCCAGGTGCGGCAGGTCGACCTCGACCAGCTCGGCGCCCTGGTTCTGCAGCTCCTGGGCAGCGCGCTGAACAGCGGCCTTGACCTCGGGCGTCAGGCCCTCGGCCTCCATAAACGCAGGGATGATGCCCACGCGCTTGCCCTCGATGCTGTCGTTGAGGTGCTCGGTAAAGTCGACGGCGCAATCCTGGCTGGTGCAGTCGTACGGATCGTGGCCCGCACCGGTAAGCGCGTTCATGGCCAGCGCGACGTCCTCGACCGTGCGGCCAAAGGGGCCCACCTGGTCGAGCGACGAGCCAAAGGCAACCACGCCGTAACGGCTCACGGCGCCATACGTGGGTTTAAAGCCCACCACGCCGCACAGCGACGCCGGCTGGCGAATGGAGCCGCCGGTGTCCGAACCCAGCGAGAGCGCAACCTCGCCCGCGGCGACGGCGGCAGCGGAGCCGCCCGAGGAGCCGCCGGGCACACGCTCGATATCCCAGGGGTTGTTGGTACGGTGGAAGGCCGAGCTTTCGGTAGAGCTGCCAAAGGCAAACTCGTCCATGTTGGCCTTGCCCATGGGCAGGCAGCCGGCATCGAGCATGCGCTGGACGCAGGTAGCGGTGTAGACGCTCTGGTAATCCCCGAGCATGCGGGAAGCGCAGGTGGTGCGCGTGCCCACGAGGTTCATGTTGTCCTTGATGGCCAGCGGCACGCCCGCGAGTGGGGGCAGCGGCTTGCCTGCGGCACGGTCGGCATCCACGCGCGCAGCGGCCTCGAGCGCGAGCTCGGGCGCCACCTGCAGGAATGCCTGGACCCCGCCCTCGCGCGCCTCGATAGCGGCAAGGGAGGCCTGGGCCACCTCGGTAGCGGTAAAGTCGCCGGCGGCAACGCCCGCGGCGATCTGGGCGGCGGTAAGGGAATCGAAACTCTGCGCCATTACTCGCTCTCCCCCTCTCCCAAAATGGACGGCACGCGGAAGTAGCGGTCGCGCGCGCTGCCGGCGTTTTCAAGCGCAATATCGAGCGGCAGGTCGCGCTCGGACTCGCGCAGGTCATCGCCCATCACGTTGGACAGGCTTCCGATGGGATGGAACGTGGGCTCCACGTCGGGCAAGTCATATTGCAGGACGGGCTCGAGCATCTGGACGGCGTCGTTCAGGTAGGACGTCATCTGGGTGAGCTCGTCATCGGTCAGTGCGATCTTTGCGTACTCGGCGATGCCGCGCACGTCTTTCTCGCTGAGTGCCATAGGCGCTCCCTTCCGCATAACAGTTAAACCGCTCTAGTATACAAGGCAACGCCGGCTTGGAGCAGGCGCTTTACCCAAATGCAGCGAAAACGTAACGAGGGCGGCGGGCTGGCAGGCGGCGGGCTGGCGGTTCCGCAGAATGTCTTATGCCGAGGCCTTGGCCTTGCGGCGCTTGCGGACCGCGTGAATCACGATGTCCAGCAGCAACAGCACAATGGCTACGACCACGATGAGCACGGCAAACTCACGCTTGCCCCAGTGGCGGCCGGCCAGCGACTTTTGCTTGTCGACGTCCTTTTTGCTGTACTTGGTGCGCACGCAATGCACCAGCAGGCGATGGTCGTTCACGCCGTAGGGCGTGCAGGTGACGAGCGTCACCTTGTCGGCTCCGGGCTCGATGGTCAGCGACTCCATCTCCTCGGGTAGCACCACCTCGGAGTCCACCATCTTGTAGGCGAGCGTCTTGTTCATGGTGTGCAGCAGCACCAGGTCGCCGGGCTCCAGCGAATGGATGTCGTCGAACATGCTCAGGTTGCGCATGCCCGAGTGCGCGGTGAGCACGCAATGCGTCGAGGTGCCGCCCACCGGCAGGCTCGTGCCCTCCAGGTGGCCGACGCCCGCCATGAGGACCTCCTCGCTCGTGCCGTGGTAAATGGGCATGCTCACATCGATGGAGGGGATTTCGACCCAGCTCATCATGGGGTCGCGGTCAAAGATGAGCTGCTGGGCGTAAGGCTCGATCTGGTCGGCGGGGAGCTCGGTGGGCTCGCCCGCCAGCTGCTCGTTAAAGGAGCGCGCCTGGAGCAGGATGCGCTCGCGCTCCTCGGCAGACAGCGCGTCCACGGTGCTGGACACCGTGCTGATCTGGTTGAACACGCCCGAGGCCTCGAGCCGGTCCAAGATCCACGGCCAGGTCATAAGGCCCACGCCAATAAGGATGATGACGATGGTGATGAGCCGATCGGCCCAGCGCGGCAGTCGCTTGCGGCGGCGCTTGGGCTTTGGCTGAGGTTGGGGCTGAGGACTTGAGCCACCGTTGTCCGCGGCGTTATTGCTCTTCATATGTTTGGCGCCCTGCACCATCGCCGGTCACTCCTCTACAGCTCAGGTTGTCTAAACAAATAATAGCCGATTAGCGAGTTTCCGCGCCGGACAACGCAGCTAGACAGCATTGTGCGGCGCGAGCATAAGCCAGCATTTGCGTTTTCAAAATGTCCCGAATCGGCTGGGCGATTCGGGATACAATGTCAATAGAAAACGACGCACCCCGCGTAAGTGTATGAGAGCGCGGGCAGCCTAGTTTTCAGCTTTAGTTAAATGCCCGGGATCCGACCCCCGGGCATTCTTATTTGCGCTTTCGGCGCAAATGCCGTCCACCGTCCGCACCGCGTGTGCGCCTACGGACCTTAAACCGAACCTCATACGAATCAAGAAACGCGATGACGAACGAGCCCACCGCCGCGAGGGCGGCGAGCGCGTTAAGGAATTTCAGCATTTGGGGACCTCCGATCGAGTCGTCGGCCGCCCGCGCACGGGATGCGTCGCAAAGCCATTTTACTGCGAGTGTATGCATCAACAGCTGGTAAACGCAATAATTGCAAACATCTGTTCGATATTCATACGCTTGATCTATCGGGCAATGAAACCTGACTGCGTTATCCAAAAAAACGGGGCAGACTCCAGTGCGGAGTCTGCCCCGAAAAGAGAGTGGCAAAGCAAGAACGTGGATGGACGAGAAAAGTGTCCGCAAGTCTCATGGCCATCACATCCCACCTGCCAAAGGGATGGGTGAGCGAGCGTTACTCCTGCTCGGACTCCTCAGCCTGCTTACGGCTGCGGATGAGATGCGCCACGCCGATGCACAGCACCGCGCCACCAGCGATCCAAGTGAAGGTCACACCGTTAAGACCGGTCAGCGGAAGGCCGACGGACTTGGTGTTGCCGACGTTAATAGTAACCTCGCCGGTAGTGGCGTTGACAGCGGCATTGTTAGTACCGTTCAATTTGTTGTCGCCGGCACTGTCATCAAGCTCACCGAAGGCGATGTCAGAGCGGCCCACGTCCTGAGGGGAAACCGCCGCCGTGAGCTCCGTCACCTTCATTGTCGTATCGTTATAATTCGCGGTGATGGTGAACGTGAAGGGCTTGGCCTTGGTGTACTTGTCGCCAGGGGCCTGAATCTCGGTCACCTTATAGGAGCCGGCGTCGAGGCCCTTGACCCTAATCAACCCTTTCTCGCCGCTTACATTGCTAGACGTGAACTTCACGTAGTCGGGAAGGTTATTGGAATCGACATTTTCCACGAGCTGGCCCGCGAAAACGTGTGCGGTCGCGTCGTTTTTCGAAGCGATATACTGGTCCTGAGTGTTCTTATCGGCAGACTGGATGGTGAAGACGGCATTCCCAAGACCCTTCTCGGTGCCCTGGTCGACCTTCTTGAGGTTGAGCTTGAAGGCGAAGTCGGCGACGGTGTCCTCAACCGATGTACCAGTTCCCGTGGCAAACGGGTTATTGGAGTACTCAAGCTTGACAGTATTGTGGTTGCCACCAACGCTGCCGTCATTGTTTCCGACAACAGCTGCGCTGTTGAGCTTCGCTTTGTAGAAGACAACAATCTTAGTGCTGGCGTTGATTGTTAGCGTTGCGCCCTCATCTGCCGGAGTAGCCGACTTCAAACCCTTAGGTCCGATAAAGCTGACCGTCAGAACTCGTTGATTAAGATCGCTGGGAGCTACCTCGTTGTAGCTGCTCTTGGCAATCTTGGTATATTGGTCGCCATTCAGCGCATAGACCTCAAGTGAGCCAGCGTAATCGAGGCCATTCGACAACTGATCCTTAAATGCGTAGGAATAGGTATCGTAGCTATCGTAGTTGTCCGCAATCGTGCCGGTAAGCCTGTAGTTCACCTCCTGGCCGATCTGGGAGTCGGCGTGATCTTCCCAGCCAGTCTGGTCAATAATGTTGACGTCCTTCACCTTGGAATCATCAAGGACCTTTTTCACGACCGTGGGGATGCTGGTCTTCTCGGTGACCGTTACGGGCGTACCACCCACGATAGCGAAAATCGGAGAGGTGCCAGTGTTCGGCTTGGTCGGATTGAGATCGCTGGTCACAAACAGGTAGTAGCCGCTACTCTGGGAACTGAAAGTCCAGCCATTACCGGTATCGTTACTAGACGCAGCCGGCGTCTGGTCCTTTACAACATTCGCGACTGCATAGAGGACATTATCGGTCGCGAGCCGACTTCCCTCGCTCGACCCGTCAGTCAACCCAGCGGTAGTGGGGCCCGCGTGTGCCATGAGAAAGTCAGCGACTTCCTGGGCAGTGGGGTTGTCGGACAACTTCTTATCTTGATCCAAGCGAGTATAGCCAGTCCATTTTTCCTTGATGGCTTTGACAACGTCCGCTCCAAGTTTATCGTTCGCCCACGTGATGTCCTGAGCGGTCTTGCCATTTTCAGTGTCGGTAACCTTGGCCTTAAAGATCTGATACGCCTTGTACTCAACGTCCTCGTTGCCGGCAATCTTGTTGATGGTGATGCTATAGGTCGTAGCAGCCGCATCCTCAGCAAACGCCATGGTCACCGGGGCCATGACGCCGCCGAAGCTCAGCGCTGCTGTGAGGCCGGTGGTTACTGCCAGGCGTGCGATGTTCTTACTCATGCTCATCTTCTTTTCCTCCGTTTTCCGGTTGGTTCTCATTCGATCGGTCATCATCTGTCTGTGTCTTAGCATCTACTTCGCTACGTCTCGCCCCGCTCTCTGTGGGGCTGCCAGCTACTCTTTATGGCTGCCACCTCCCCGCTTGACCAGGAGCGCGACCACGATGAGCGCGGCTCCGGCGACCGCTGCGGCGGCCGCGGCGTACATTGCCATATC
>DBFOPE010000189.1:0-3607 GCA_048429085.1 Collinsella sp. | reverse complement strand
GGGCACGTTCGCACAGCGCGCGTATGACGGTTGCAAAACCACCCCATTTGAAACAAAGGCAAAAAAGTACTTGCAAAGACGCGTTCCGACATATAAGTTGATAAAAGACCGCCGTTGCGGTTTTAAGTAGATCGAGCATATGAAGTTTGAGTTTTAGCGTGTAAGAGAAGGAAGATCGGCAAAGTACAACCCCAAACGCAATGACAACTTAATGAGGTAACTGCCACATGTGAGGCACCCAGGGCATTGCTGTCTCGATTTTGAGCACGATGCCTTCCGCCTTGCATGGGCCGTTCCATCCCGCCCCTGCAGCAACTGCCTCACGGGCTCATTGAAAACCGCATAGCACCCCAACGTCAGCACATCACCCACGGCAAGCACATCACTCACGACAACCAACACATCAACAAACAGCACGAACATCAACCGATTGGAGAAGCTATGACAAACCACCACGCTGAAGACGGCGATAAGAAAAGCATTCTGGATGCCCGAATTGAGCGAGCATATGCAAACGAATATGACGCCGCCTTTGCCGCCGCGACCATCAAGAACTACGCGTCGCTACCGCTCGCGACGATCTTGGCCGACCACCCTCAACTGCTGAAGCGCTGCACAAAGATCATGGGCGACCCCGACATTCGCAAGCTGACAGACCCCTATGCCCCAAAACGCGGCAACGATTCGTGCGTTCTTACCGTAGGCTGCCTAGCCCATATGCTTACGGCGCTCGACACGAAACTCAAGCTCGCATGGGAACCCGACGAGCGTCATGAACTCGAAAGCAAGCGGAACACCCTGCGCACCGCACTGTTCCTTCCGCTGGACGGCCTCAAGCGCTGCAACGTCGAGCTCAATACACAGGCGCGGCAAAAGCCTGGGACCACGGGGCAGAAAACTCCAAGACCCCATGCGGCCATCGTCGACCGCAACCGATATAACCGCATGACCGCGCACTTTTCCGCCGAGGGAGCAGCCATAAGGACGCTGATCGACCTGCTGTGCCTCCTGAGCATCAACGAGCTATTTGAGGGCTATCTCGCCCTTGTTCCCGCGACGGCACCCAAGTCGGTAGCAAAGATCATCGAGACCTGCAGACGCCAGTTTGAGCGCCATCGCAATGGCAGCGAGATGAACGCCAGCATCGCGCAGTACTACGCGGCTCATTACAAAAATGACGGATGTGCCCCTGTCGAGCATCAGCTGCGGCTCGCCTACACCACGCCCACCGCAACGCTCCATCGCTTTGGAGCCCTTGGCGCTTGCGAGCCGCACGAACAGGCAGCCTACCCCACAACCGAGCTCGATCTCAGGCTCGGACGAACCCTGTAGCCCGCCAGCCCCTCCGCGGGCAACAATCCTATTCCACAACACAACCAACAGAAAGGAGTCCTCATGGACACCAATCATTCCCCCATCATCAGCCCCCTCACCATGCGTGAATCCGCCCGAGGTATCACGCTCACCAGCATTTACGATGAGATGCTCGCCCGTCGCGAGCTCTCCGTCATGGGAAACATCGAAACCCCGATGGCCCACGACCTATGCCAGCAGATTCGCCTGCTCGATGCCACCGACCCCAGCCGCCCCATCACCATATTTGTCGCCAGCGCCGGCGGAAGCGTGCGATCGGGTCTTGCGATCTATGACGCCATGCGCCTCGCATCGTGCCCCATCCGCACCGTCTGCCTGGAATTCGCCGCGTCCATGGGCGCCGTGATCTTTATGGGCGGCGACGATCGCCGTATGGCGCCCCATGCAGAGCTCATGATTCACGACCCGCTGATCCCCCAGGGGGCAGGCGGCTCGGCACTTGCGCTGCAGGAAACCAGCCGGCGTCTCATGCAGACCCGCAAGATCCTCACGCAAATCCTCTCGGACCGCAGCGGCCTCACGCCCAAGCGCATCCAGTCCCTCACTGCAAAAGACACCTACCTTTCGGCCGAGCGCGCCGTCGAGCTCGGCTTTGCCCACGAAATCCTCTCGACCACCAAGGAGGTCGCCCATGCCTAACCTCGCCAGCTGCCTCGCCGCACCTGAGTCCGCATCGTCCACCATCCTCGCCAAGGATCGAACGCTTTCCTGCGACACCCGCCAAACGGGACTCAACAACAACGCACTTGTGATCGGCCCCTCGGGAGCCGGCAAGACCCGAAACGTCCTCAAGCCCAACCTGCTGCAAATGAACGCAAGCTACATCGTGCTCGACACCAAAGGCACGCTCTGTCGCGAAGTGGGACCCGTGCTGGCAGCCCACGGTTACCGCGTGCAATGTCTCAACTTCGCCGACCTCAACACCGTCCCGGCCCTTGCGCCCGGCATCGAGCGCTGCGGCTACAACCCCCTGAGGCACATTCGCCGCAAGGCGGACGGCAGGCCCAACCAGCAGGACATCCTCTCGGTGGCAAAGGCCATCTGCCCCATCGAGGACAACAACCAGCCTTTTTGGGATCATGCGGCGGCAAACCTGCTGTCGTGTCTTATCGCCTACGTCACCGAACAGCTACCCGCCGACGAGCAGACGATCAGCTCGGTCATCAAGCTGATCGAGCACCTGCAGGACGGTGCCACGGGTCGATTGTTTGACGACCTGATCACGACCGACCCCCAAAGCTATGCCCTCTCGCTATGGCGGCGCTACGCCATTACGCAAAATGCCGAGCGCATGCACGCGAGCATCGTCGGCATCCTTGCCGAAAAGGTCATGTGTCTGGGATTCGACGGTGCGGCACAGCTCTATCGTGAGTACCATCAGGTGGACTTCGCTTCCATGGGACACACCCCCTGCGCCCTGTTTGTAACCGTGAGCGATATCGACCGCAATCTCGATCCGCTGACCGGCCTCTTTATTACGCAGGCGTTTATGGGCCTCATTCGCGAGGCCGATAGGCAGCCCGACGGCAGCCTGCCCGTGCCCGTGCGCTTTATGCTCGATGACTTCGCAAATCTGCAGATCCCCCAGATCGACAACGTGCTCTCGATTATCCGAAGCCGCAACATCTGGGCAACGCTGCTGCTGCAGTCGACCAACCAGCTCGATGCGCTCTATGGCGAGGCACGCGCACGCTCCATCATGGGCAACTGCGACACGCATCTGGTGCTGGCGTTCCAGGATCCCGAGAGTGCCCGGGTGTTTTCCGACCGCGCCGACGCGCTGCCCAGCACGCTCATGGCGACGCCGATTGATCGCTCGTGGCTCTTTGTACGCGGTCGCACTCCCGAACAGGTCGAGCGCTTTAGGCTCGAAGACCATCCGCTCTACGGGGAGCTGCCCGAGGCGCAGCGAGGCCATGCGGAGGCCGAGATCTAGGCGCAGGGTTCTCGCAGCGCGCGGCGCCCCGGCAATGTTCCACAAAGGCCGTGCGCCCCGGGACCACGGCAAAGCAAAGGGGCCCGCATCCGATAGGATACGGGCCCCTGACTATAAGGCGCGATGCGTTAACAGCAGCGACTACTTGCGATGCGCGCGGTAGAACTCGATGAGCGCCTGGGTCGAAGCGTCCTGCTCGGCCTTGGCGGCGTCGTCGTGGAAGGCCGGGGTAATCTGCTTGGCAAGCTGCTTGCCCAGCTCGACGCCCCACTGGTCGTAGGAGTCGATGCCCCAGAC
>DBFOPE010000188.1:0-9476 GCA_048429085.1 Collinsella sp. | reverse complement strand
AGAGCGGTGCTCTACCAACTGAGCTACGCTGGCGGCCATGTGATGACGCAACTGAGGCGTCAACGGCTGTCTATGATACGGGACATCGCAAATCCGCGCAAGTGTTCTGACGGCTTTTCTCACTTTAAATGCACTAATATTAGAGGCGTGATGTCCGCGGTACCCATTTGGTGCTTGACCTGCTGTCGAGTTGGTGGCTGACGTCCCGCTCGTATGGGTCTCAAACAGAATGGGGCAGCGATGACTCAACCCAAGATCCTTCTCACGCGTATCGATGACCGTTTCATTTACGGGCAAGACGTTAAGCTGTGGAACGAAGCCGTGGGTTCCAACCTCGTCCTAATCGTCAACGATGAGATCGCGGCAGATTCGCGCCAATGGGCCCCTATGAGGGTGGCCACGCCCGATGGCGTCTGGACGCGGTTCTTCTCGGTGCAAAAGACCATCGACATCATTCATACCGCAACGCCTCGCCAATTGATTCTGATCATGGTGGCCTCACCCTCCGATGCGCTCGCGCTGGTTAAGGGCGGTGTGCCAATAACCAAGATTAGTATCGGCCATATGCGGACGGGGGAGGGCAAGCGCTCTGCAACGCCTGCCGTTGCCGTAGGCGATACAGACATCGCTGCCTTCAAAGAGTTGCAAAAGCTCGGTATAGAGCTAGAAATCCGCCATCTCCCCAGTTCCGCCCCCGATCCCATCGGCAATCTGTTCAACTGATCCCTTGGGGACGGAGGAAAACGGATCATTTTGCCCTTGCGAGGGACGCGTGCGATGCCGCCTGTTAAAAACTATGCCCATTTACTACGTTTGATCGGCTATCGCCGAGCATGTCGAATTTGAGAAAAACAAAACTGCAGGTAGACGGCTCGCGAATTTAACAAAAACCGGTGCATGCTCGAGCATCCCGGGCTAAACGTAGTAAATGGGCATAGTTTTGATATGCCACTCATATAGTCACAGCGAAAATGCGCCCAAAAGATGAAAAAGCGCCCGTCGGCGGTGGTGCCGGCGGGCGCTGCTGTGCGAGATGTCGCGTTGTGGGCCTAGTGCCTCATAAAGTGGTATTCGATCACATTGCTGTAGGGGTGACCCGGACCCACAATGCCCTGCGGGAACAGCGGC
The DNA here is from genome assembly GCA_048429085.1 of Collinsella sp. GTDB lineage: Bacteria > Actinomycetota > Coriobacteriia > Coriobacteriales > Coriobacteriaceae > Collinsella. The sequence goes on along the minus strand of DBFOPE010000188.1, from coordinate 8,348 downwards.
TGGTGCGGCGTGTCGGGGTACATCTCTGCCTCGAGGGCAAAGCCGGCACCCCAACCATAGTTGGCGTCGTCCTTGGCGTGCTCGTCGCCCAGCCAGTTGCCGGTGTAGAGCTGCACGCCCGGGGCGGTGGTGTAGTAGTCCAGCTCGCGGCCGGTCCACATCTCCTCGACATGCAGGGCGCGGCGCAGATTGCGGCCGTACTGATAGCCATCGATGCACAGGCAGTGATCGTAGCCGCGGGCCTGCTTAATCTGCGGGTCGTCGGCTTCCATGCCGGGAGCGACGGGGCGCAGCTCGCGGAAGTCAAACGGCGTGCCCTCGACCGGAGCGATTTCGCCGGTGGGGATATTCTGCTCGTTAATGGGCAGGTAGTGGGCAGCGTTAGCAACAAAGAAGTGCTCGCAGTCCATGCCGGCGTTATGACCGGCGAGGTTAAAGTACGTGTGGTTGGTCATGGACACGTAGGTGGCGCGGTCGCTCTCGCAGCCATACTCGATGCGGAAGACGCCAGCGCGCGTAACGGTAAACACGGCCGTAAAGGTTCGGTTGCCGGGAAGGCCAAGCTCGCCATCTTCAAGCGAGGTGGTCATGCGCACGGCGTTATGGACCTCGTCGAGTTCAGCATCCCATACGCGCTTGTGCAGGCCGTGCTCAAGATCGCTGTGCAGGTTGTTGGTGCCCTCGTTAGCGGACATATGCCAGTCCGTGCCGTCGATAGTGATTGTGGCGCCCGCGGTGCGGTTTGCCACGGGGCCGATGGTCGCGCCAAAGCAGGCGGGGTTGTCAAAGTAATCCTCGAGCTTATCGAAGCCCAACACCACATCGCGCACGTTGCCGGGAATGTCGGGCACATCGATACCCAGCACGGTGGCGCCATAGTCCATAATGCGAACGCAGATCTCGGGCCCGTTGAGGGTGTAACGATGAACGGGGGTGCCGCACGGCGCGGTGCCGAAAAGCTCGGAAGTGATCATTTGGTTCCTAACATCGAGGTATTTCAGACAAACTTTAGCGTGAACAGGCGAGATTATCACTACACCCCACTAAAGCAGGGGGTATTTTTCTCAAAAAAGTGATGATTGGAGCTGTGCGGGCATTCATTTTTGACGCGCACGAGTCTGATACAATTTGTTCGTTACTGTTTGAATGATATGCGCGCAAAGAACGGCGAGGATTCATCGTGATTAAGGCAGAGCGACAGGATAAGGTTCGGCGGCTGCTCGAAGAGCAAGGCACGGTCTCGGTCAAGGAGATTTCGGACGCACTGGGCGTTTCGGACATGACGATTCGTCGCGACCTTGAGGAACTTGCGAGTCTGGGCGAGATTGAGCGCGTGCACGGCGGAGCTCGCAGTGCACAGGGACGTCCCCACGCTATGTTGCGCCACGAGTACTCGCACAGCGAAAAGCGCACTAAGCATGCCGAGGAAAAGTTGCAGATCGCGCGCCGTGCTGTGGAGCTTATCGAGGAAGACTCGACCATCTTTTTGGGCACGGGCACTACGGTGGAGCAGATGGCCTCGATGCTGCCGGCGTTTCGCCTGCGCATCGTGACCAATTCGCTTTCGGTGTTTAACCTGCTCGAGGCGCGCGAGGACTGCGACCTGTGCCTCGTGGGCGGTATGTACCGTCGCCGCACCGCCGCTTTTGTGGGACCAACGGCCGAGGATACCCTGCGTGCGCTGGGTATCGACGCTGCGTTTATCGGCGCCAACGGCATCTTGGACGGTGACGTATCTACGTGCAACATGGACGAGGGCCGCATCCAGCAGCTCGCCTTTAGCAAGGCCGACTCTCGCTATCTGATCGCCGACTCCAGCAAAATTGGCAAGCGCGACTTCTACACCTTCTGCCGCCTGGACAGCTTGGACGCCGTGGTGTGCGAGCCGAGTATCGCCACCGAGGATCGTGCCGCCATCGAGGAACACACGCAGGTCATCTGCTAGCTATCGCTACGGGATTGCCAACAGGCGATGCGGGAGGACTTTTGCCTCCTGTCATTGTGGGGAATCAGCGCGTCGGCGCTACGCGATATGACGCGCAAATGAGGACTCCACTATCGAATTGTCTCAACCTGTAACATCTAGGCGGCCAAAAGCGAGCCAGACGTTACAGATCGAGATTTTTTGGCTCGACCTATTCCGTTTGTCTCGATCTGTAACAGCTAGGACCGTTAAATTCAGCTAGTTGTTACAGATTGAGATTGAGAGGATTGGCCTGCGCATTCATCTCAATCTGTAACATCTAGACGTCCAAAACCGGTCTTAGTGTTACAGATTGAGACAATTCGGTGGGGTCTACCTTGTTTGTCTCGATCTGTAACGGTTAGGACTTAAAAACTCGGCTACGTGTTACAGATCGAGACAAAAGAAAAAGAACATTAGGACTTGAAAATAAAGTTTTGATAAGGGATTCGCCCAGTTAAGACGGTACGGCAGACAATTGAGATTAGTTTGCCTCCGGAGTCGTAAGCATAATGAGTCAGTTCGATGACCGGAAGTTTTGCAACACCATAATTACTGGCTTCGGAATCGCTAAGCTGACGTGCTCTATAGCTTTCCCTAACAGATTGGATAGACTTGGACAAGTCGTCCATGATTCTGCTAAATGCCTGAAAATCTAACTGGTTATTCGGAACGCGCGACTTTGAAATGAAGAACGTATCAGCGCCTATGAAGCTGCCTTCAAGTTCGTAGGTCAATTCAAGACGCTGAATTTCATCGCGACTTTGACATCCAAATTGTTGGAGCATCATTACGGAAATTGGACGACCTGATGTGAGGTCGCCGAAATGTTTGGTGATGGCATCCGGATCAACGCCATCGCAATGGCTTGCAAAGTCAAAGTCTAAAAGTGAATTGAGCTCGCTAACGCGTTTCGGTGCAACAAACGATCCCTTACCTTGGATTCGATAGATACTTCCACGACGCTCCAGCTCACTCATGGCAAGTCGGACGGTTGTTCTGCTTACGGCGTATTCATCGCAGAGTTCCATTTCTGTTGGAAGTTTATCGTCTGCTTGATATTCATCGACGATCTGCTTGAGCAGCGCGTCGGTGAGCTGTAAATAGAGTGGCCGTTTTTCGTGTGTATCGAGCATTAGAGCCTCAGTTTGCATGTTGGTTATACCTGATGGTTGCCTCAGTCGGGATGTAACGTGGGCAAGGTAACCTTAACGTATCACAGAGCGGCTCAGCATGACGATCTGATGCCTGTATCCACGAAGGGCTTGTCCGAGCGTGAAGATATTCTGGGGCAGGCAAATACCGTTCATGGAGTCCCCGATATGTTGGAGGTCAGCGCCGGCTGCTTTTGCTGCAAGGCCTATTTTCTTAATGGTCTCGCTGTCGCAGGAATCTTGACTCGTCCCGTTCGCCGCCATGACGAGAACCTTCTCTTCAATTGACTTGCCTACGTTGTGGGATCGTACAAAGTCTACGATGGCGCGCAGGTCTGCTTCTTGGAAGCAAGGGACGGTGTAGGGGGCTGGCACGAGAAGGATATCGACGCCGAGGTCAACAAACTTGCGCGCAATTTCGAGCGTCATGACAGGTTCCGCAACGCCCGCTCCATGCATTTTTCCGGCTATGACCAGGCCATTGAAATGCTCTTTGGAGAGTTTAATCGAATGGGCGATTGCATCGTTGGAGACGCCGGTTCCAGGGTTGCCCGTCAGGCAGATAAAATCAAATCCGAGTTCGTTAGCCTTTTCTAAGGTCTTGGGAGAGACGCGACGACCCATGGGGATTTCCGTTCGGGATTCAGACATCTCTGCCTCGTTATCAACTGGCTCCAGATTGACGCCAATGGGCCTTCCGCATGCTCGCTTCACCCAAGTGACCGGGTTTTCATTGAGATCATCTGGAATACCGGCAATAACTGGATCGAACACATCGAGCGCGTTAAACAGAAGCAGGTCGGCACCTGCGGCACGTTCGATTTCTGCATTAGTAACGCCGCCGAGAAATTGGGAAGAGGGTACGTTTTCCGCCATGATGGTACGTCCCTCGGAAGCCAGAATTGCCTGCTTTAGATCCATGGGTGACGTGGCGGCAAAATCGGATGCGGACATGTTCAGTAATCGTTTGGGCATTGTTACTTCCTTTGACTAGAACGACAGGCTTGTGACATTGTCTCTAATATTGTTACAACAATATATTCAATATGTTATATCCAATCGGTGAACGGTTGCAAACTTATTGTACTGCTCGGAAAAAATAGTCTTTAGCTGGGAAAACCTTATATTAATCAACTACCGTTCACCGAATAAGTATTTGAATTCTTGACATATCGACACAGCGGAAAAAGAATTGGTTATGACAAATCGCGCAAATGATATTACATTTCGCACAAGAACGTATTCACTTACATAAGTGGATACAAACGGGGACGACGACGGTTGAGTCCGGATAAATCGTTACGTGCCCGGGAATCATGAAAGGATGTGTTATGGACGCTATCGTCAAATTCCTTGAAAAACACCAGCCCCTCTTCGACAAAATCTCGAGGAACATTTATCTGGTGGCGATCAAGGATGGCTTTCTCTCGAATATGCCAATTGTGCTGTTCTCGAGCCTGTTCCTTCTTCTTTCGACGCTCCCTGCCTATGTAGGCATCACGCTTCCGTCTGAGGTGCTGGATTTCTTCAATAAAATCTATGCATATACCATGGGGCTTCTTGGCATTATGGTGGCTGGCACCACGGCGAGCTCACTTGCCATGTCGATGAACCGTCGCATGCCTTCGGGCAAATCTCTCAACCCCACCTCGTGCATGGTTTGTGCCATGTGCGGCATGTTCTTGCTATCGGTGACGAACGATGTTGTCTCGATTGGTGGAGCAGATACATCTGTTTTTGAAACCGGCTATATGGGAACCAAGGGTTTTCTCGCTGCGTTCGTATCCGCATTCTTGACCGTTAATATCTATAAGGTGTGCATTAGCCATAATGTGACGATCAAGCTCCCCAAAGAGGTCCCTGGCTCTATTGCGCAGAGTTTTCGCGATATCTTTGCGTTTGGGTTTTCAATCCTTGCGTGCGCTGTTATCGATCTCGCAAGCCGTACGCTGCTTGCTGTGCCGTTTGCCAATTTGGTATCCGCTCTCATCTCGCCGCTGTTCTCCGCGGTTGACACCTATCCTGGCATGGCGCTTATCGAAGGCGCGGTCGCACTTTTCCAATTTATGGGTATCCACGGTGCTTCGGTTGTCATGAGTCCGATCAATGCTGCGCTCTACGGCAATACCGTTACCAATCTTGAGGTTTTCCAAGCAGGTGGACACCCGTCAATTGCTCTCACGCAGGACTTTACAAGCTTCATCGGCGGTCTGGGCGGTTCTGGCTGCACGTTCATCGTTCCTATTATCCTGATCATGTTTATGCGCTCCAAGCAGCTTAAAGCCATGGGCAAGGCATCGATTATCCCGGTGATTTTTGGAGTTAACGAGCCCGTTATCTTCGGTATGCCGATTGTTCTCAATCCCTATATGTTCGTGCCCTTCCTAGTGGCTCCTATGGTCAACGCCATTATCGGTAAATTTTTCATTGACGTCATTGGAATGAACGCCCCCATGTATACCATGCCGTGGGCGCTTCCCGGCCCAATCGGTGCATTCCTCACCACGGGTCTCGATCTGCGTTCTCTCGTATTGATGGCAGTGCTGTTGGTCGTTGACTTTGTGATTTACTATCCGTTCTGCAAGGCGTATGACCATCAGCTTTGTTTGGAAGAGTCTGCAAAGGAGACTGCAGGAAACTCGGATGCAGATGCTATTGCCGCACAGGAAAATGTCGCAAAAGCTCTCGAGGCGGTAAAGGACAAGGCGGAGCAGATCCGCGTGCTTGTGCTTTGCCAGGGTGCCGGCACTTCGACTCTCTTGGCAAATGCTCTTCGCGAAGGTGCCGCTGCTAAGGGTATCGATCTGGTTTCTCAGTCCGGTGCGTACGGAAGCCACTATGAGACGATGGATCAGTACAACGTGATTGTTCTGGCGCCCCAGGCACGCATGTACTATGACGCTATGAAGGCCGATACCGATCGCCTTGGAATTAAACTGCTCACCACAAGGGGCAAGCAGTATATCGACCTTACCAACGATCCCGAAGGTGCAATTGACTGGATCGTTCAGGAGCTGGCCAAATAGTGGATGCACTCCGTCGTTGATTCGTCGGTGTATAGTACGGCCCCGCAGCTTATTGAGCTGCGGGGCCGTATTTCGTTGAGTATCTAATTGAGACAATGAGCGCAACCGTCGTGAGATCGCATTGGCGCTCTCCGAGTCACCGACAAGCTGCCTTCCATCTATGTGACCAGTTCGCTTTCGGCCTTTAGCCTGCTCGAGGCGCGCGAGGATTGCGAACTGTGCCTGGTGGGCGGCATGTACCGCCGCCGCACCGCCGCCTTTGTGGGGCCCACGGCCGAGGATACCCTGCGCGCACTAGGGATTGACACGGCGTTTATCGGTGCCAACGGCATTCTGGACGGCGACGTGTCCACGTCTAACATGGAAGAGAGCCGCATCCAGCAGCTCGCCTTTAGCAAGGCCGACTCGCGCTGTCTGATTGCCGACTCCAGCAAAATCGTCAAGCGCGACTTCTACACCTTCTGCCGCCTGGACAATTTGAACGCCGTGGTGTGCGAGCCGGGTATTACCGCCGAGGACCGCACTGCCATTGAGGAACACACACAGGTCATTTGCTAGCTAACGCTGCAGGCGATACTTCTGCCCCCTGCCGGTGCGGGGATTATCGCTTCAATATATGACGTGCAGAATGACACGTAAATGTAAAAACGCAATTTTGCGCGTCATTTTACGTGTCAACGTGACGCGATTTGACGCGCAAATGCGCTCGGGCCAAGTATTCAGCTTGTGGGCTAGACCAGGCGGGCGTAGTCCTGTGACTGATGAAAGATGTGGGCGATATAGATTGTTTCGTGCTCAAACTTGTAAAGGCACACGTAGTTGTTGACGGGAAACGATCGGTAATTACGTGCCGCCAGCTCTTGCATGTGCGAGAGGGGACGTAGGAGCGGCTGCTCGCGAAGCAGATCAAGCTGATATTCAAACTCAGCGACAAAATTGCCTGCTGCACGCGGATTCTTAAGGATTTGAGCAAGGTATCCGACGATACTCTCGAACTCATATCGCGCGCTTTTGAGGATTACGACGTTATAGGTCATATTTGTCTCGTATCGAAGCCGCGAAGGATTCGTAATCGCTGTAGTCGCCTTGCGATATTTCGTCTTCTGCCAACATCATACGAGACAGCAATTTTGCCTTGGCGATTTCTTCTTGCATGAGGCGATACTGGTCGCTGCTGATGCAGTGCATGGCCTCGTAGCCGTTCTTAGTTACGGTGACGTCGCGCTCAGACTCAACAAGCGTAGTGAATGCAGCAGTGTCCTTCATATCTCGGACGGGCACACAAGCTGACATGGGTACCTCCTTTGCGTTGGGACACAATTGTACCACGGTGTGTCCATGCGGACGATACCGTCGAATCGTCTCAATCTTTAACAGTTGGGATCGAAAAACTCGGCTAGATGTTACAGATTGAGATTAAAGGGATTGACCTGTGGCGTTTGTCTCGATCTGTAACATCTAGACGGTCAAAAGTTGTCTACATGTTACAGATCGAGATTGTTCGGCCCGGGCCACCCGTTCGTCTAAATCTGTAACAGCTAGGGCCGAAATACTCGGCTAGATGTTACAGATTGAGACAAACGTGCGGCGCGGCTCAGTTAAAAACAAAAAGGCCGCATGCGAACCCGTGGAGGGATTCGTATGCGGCCGACAGGGGGTATGCGGCAAAAGTTAGGCCATGAGCAGGCCGGTCTCCGCGACGTTCTTGTACCAGTACGCGCTCGCCTTGGGATAGCGCTTCTGGGTCTCGAAGTCGATGTAGAACAGGCCGTAGCGCTTGTTGTAGCCGTTGGTCCAGGAGAACTGGTCCTGCAGCGACCACACAAAGTAACCGTCGACGTTCACGCCGCCGTCGATTGCCTTGAGGATCCATGCGAGATGCTGACGCATGTAGTCGATGCGGGGGGCGTCGTCGATAAAGCCGTCCTCGAAGTCGTCCTTATAGCCCATGCCGTTCTCGGTGATGTAGATCTTCTTGTAGTTGGGGTAATCATTCTTAATGCGGAGCAGCAGGTCGTAGAGGCCCTCGGGATAGATGATCCAGTCCCAATCGGTGGTGGGTACGCCTTCGCGCACGCATGACTCGCCCACGCCCTTGAGGAACCAGCGCGAGGAGCCCTTGTCGCCGGTGCCATTGTGGTTGATGTCGTTTTCGCCCTCGGCGGCACGCAGGAACTGGCACTTGTAGGTGTTGACGCCCAGGCA
>DBFOPE010000187.1:0-4261 GCA_048429085.1 Collinsella sp. | reverse complement strand
ATCGGAGAGCTTAAGCTTGGCGTCGCGCAGGGCGTTGGTGACAGGCTGCTTGCAGCGCTCGAGCAGGTCGCGGGTGATCTTCTCGAACTCGGCGCGGGTCAGCGTGTAGTTGAGGTGCAGCGGGCCGGACTGGTTCATGGTGATGAACGGCAGGTTGATGGTGGTCTGCTGGGCGGCGGAGAGCTCCTTCTTGGCGTTCTCGGCGGCCTCCTTCAGACGCTGCAGAGCCATGGGGTCCTGGCGCAGGTCGACACCGTTCTCCTGCTGGAACTTATCGGCCATCCAGTCGATGACGCGCTGATCCCAGTCGTCGCCGCCCAGGTGGTTGTCGCCCGAGGTGGACAGAACCTCAAACACGCCGTCGGCGAGGTCGAGGATGGAGACATCGAAGGTGCCGCCGCCCAGGTCGAAGACCAGGATGCGCTGGTCGGTGCCCTGCTTGTCCAGGCCATAGGCCAAAGCAGCAGCGGTCGGCTCGTTCACGATACGCTTGACGTTGAGGCCGGCGATCTTACCGGCATCCTTGGTGGCCTGGCGCTGAGCGTCGTTGAAGTAGGCCGGGACGGTGATGACGGCGTCGGTGACGGTCTCGCCCAGATACTTCTCGGCGTCGGCCTTCATCTTCGCGAGCGTCATGGCGCTCACCTGCTCGGCGGTGTAATCCTTGCCCTCGATGTCGACGACGGCACGGCCACCCTGGCCCTCCTTGACCTCGTACGGCACGGTCTTAATCTCGGAGGTGCACTCGGAGTACTTGCGGCCCATGAAGCGCTTGATGGAGAACACGGTGTTCTTGGGGTTGGTGACAGCCTGGTTCTTAGCGGCCTTACCCACGACGCGGTCGCCGTCAGCACGGAAGCCGACAACGGACGGAGTGGTGCGGTCGCCTTCGGCGTTCACGATAATGGTCGGAGAACCGCCCTCGAGGACGGCCATAGCGGAGTTAGTAGTACCAAGGTCGATACCAAGAATCTTACTCATTAGAAATTCCCTCTCTCTTGTGCGTTCGCGCCGCCTCGACGGTCTTTCGCGCGGCGCTTCGGCTTGTCTTTCAGGATGTAGTGTATCCCCTTATGGGCCGGAATATACAAAATCTAAGTCAATTCATATAAGATTTCTTATCTCTGAGAGTTTAGGTTCTTAAATGCGCAGGTAGATGCGCTGATTGAGTTCTCGGCAAATCTATTGAGATCTATGTAGAGTTGACTGAGGTGTGAGCCTGAAACTGTGTCCCGTTTTGGACGTGGATTACGGGATGCGGTTTCCGCAAGCACGCTCAATCGCCCTATATTACGAGTCACCTTTAGCTAACATTTACGCAGCTCACCGGCCCCACCTGCGCGTTTTTTAGTAAACCTTGGCATACTCGGCGAACGGTATGAAGATGCCGGCCAGAGGGTATTGCAAACGGTCGCTCCCGTGGTATGTTTTTGCCCGAATCAAACCGGCGCACATCGTCTGTAGCGTCGGTCAACAGAGAGGAAACTACCATGGCTCATCCCGTAATTGATGCCGACGAGTGCATCGCTTGTGGCGTTTGCGTCGACACCTGCCCCGCTGGCGTTCTGGAGCTCCAGGACGTCGCTACCGTCGCTGACGAGGACTCCTGCGTCGCCTGTGGCGCTTGCCAGGACGCTTGCCCCGCTGGCGCGATCACCGAGATCGTCGAGGAGTAACAACTCCCCACTTGCACACTCAAAAGTACACCGTGCACAAAAAGGAGGCCTCCGCATCGCCGCGGAGGCCTCCTTTTTTGTACGGATAGCTAATTTAGCACCGTCGCAGGTTGAGCCCACGTCAGCGAAAACGTCCCTAAGCGAGCAAGGTGACGTGAAAGAGGAGGGAAGCGTACTTTGGTACGCGACCGACGATTGAACGTCAGATTGCCGCTTAGGGGCGTTTGCAGCGTCGGCTAAGAGAGATCGTCTTCGTAGGGCATCAGGTCTGCTAGGTAGCCTTTCTCCTTAAGCATCGCCTCGATCTCGTCGAGGGTTTGCTCGTCTTCTGCCGCGATGCGATGGAAGTGATAGCCGCTCGTCACCGTTAGTAGCGGGAAACTCTTGCCGCTCTCGATATCGTGCAGGTAGCGCTCAACATCGCGACGATTGCGGATGTCCAGGTCGGCCGTGATCTTACCGTACACGCGGTGATTGACGATCACGTTGAGCACGGCGCCTCCGGCGTCGACGATACTCGTGAGCTCATCGCCCGCCTGCTCCACGCCGTGGCGAACCTTGACCAGGCGCGTGGGCACGGCGGGGCTGCTGGGGGCCTCCTGCAGCACATAACCACGGTTGGTCGCCACGATATCGTGCCCATCGGCACGCAGCAGGGCGATGTCTTGCACGACAATCTGGCGGCTCACGCCAACCTCACGGGCAAGTGCGCTGCCCGAAACGGGCTCCTTGGCTTCCTCGAGCACGGCCATGATGGAACGGCGACGCTCGCGGGCGTCCATTATTTACCGTCCAGCAGACGCAGGTGCTTGAGCGAGAGGTCGAGAATCGGCGCAGAGTGCGTCAGCGCCCCCGAGCTAATAAAGTCAACGCCCAGGTCGGCGAGCGCGCGGATATTGCTGGCGTCCACGTTGCCCGAGCACTCGGTCTTGGCGCGGCCGGCGATAAGCTCAATCGCGGCAGCCATGTCGTCGTGGGTCATGTTGTCGAACATGATGATATCGGCACCGGCCTCCACGGCCTCGCGTACCATGTCCAAGTTCTCGCACTCAATCTCGACCGTCGTGGTAAACGATGCGTGGGCACGTGCCATCTCGATCGCACGCGTCACACCACCGGCGGCGTCGATATGGTTGTCCTTAAGCATGACGGCTGTCGACAGGTTGTAGCGGTGGTTGCTGCCGCCACCGATCTCGACCGCGGCCTTCTCGAAGACGCGCATGCCCGGCGTGGTCTTGCGTGTGTCAACAAGCACGGTCTTGGTACCCTCGAGCGCCGCTGCCATGTTGTGCGTGTAGGTAGCGATACCGCTCATACGCTGAAGATAGTTGAGCGCCACGCGCTCGCCCGAAAGCAGCACGCGCGCGTCGCCGCGCACCTGGCCCACGTGGTCGCCGGCGTGCACCTCGTCACCGTCGGCAACATCAAACAGCACCGAGCTCTGCGAATCCAGCAGCTCAAAGGTGCGAGCGAACACGTCCAGGCCCGCGATGATGCCGTCGGCCTTGGCGATGAGCTCCACCGTGGCGGGACGCGCCGTGGGGCACACGCTCGCCGTGCTCACGTCCTCAAACGTAATGTCCTCGCGCAGGGCCTGCAGAATCAGATCATCGACGACGAGTTTCATGGTAATGGGATTCATGGTCTACTCCTCCACGGCCTGCGTGCCGGCGGCACGGGCCAGATCATCGATTGCAAGGGTATCGGAACTCAAGGCGCGATGGCGTCCATCGAGCGCGGGCTCGCCTGCCTGTTCCACGGCCAGCGACTCGCCGGTGCGCATACGCCAAGCAGCGCGGCGACCCCAGACTAGGGACTCGAGCAGGCTGTTGGAAGCCAGGCGATTCTTGCCGTGAACGCCATTGCAGGCCGTCTCGCCAGCGGCGTAGAGCTCGGGCATCGAGGTGCGGCCGTCCTTGTCGACCCACACGCCGCCCATAAAGTAGTGCTGCGTGGGCGTGACGGGGATGGGCTCATCCAGGATGTCGCGACCGTCCTCAAGGCAGCGCGCGCGGATGTTGGCGAAGTGCCCGGTCACCACGTCGCGCTCGACGGGGGCAAAGCTCAGCCACTCGTGCTCGGTGCCGTCCTGCTTCATCTGCTCGCGAATAGCAGCGGCGACCACGTCGCGCGGCTGCAACTCGTCGGTAAAGCGCTCGCCGGCGGCGTTGAGCAGAATCGCGCCCTCGCCGCGGCAGCTCTCGCTGATCAGGAAGGTGCGGCCCGGCTGCGGCGAGAACAGTCCCGTGGGGTGAATCTGCACATAGTCCAGATGCTCCATCGTAATGCCGTGCTCCTGCGCGATGTAGCAGGCGTCGCCGGTGAGCTGCGGGTAGTTGGTGGAGTGATCGTACACGCCACCGATACCACCCGTCGCCCACAGCGTATGGCGAGCATGAATCTCAAACGGCCCGCCGGTATGCACGCCCTCGGCGGCATTTGCGAGCTCGTCGGCGGGACGGACCGAATCGCCCTCGTCCACGGCAACAGCGACGACACCAGTGCACACCGTGGCCCCATCGCGCTCGGCCGTGAGGATGTCAGTCATGGCCACGTGCTCAAGAATCTGCACGTTGTCCAGCTTG
>DBFOPE010000186.1:0-8164 GCA_048429085.1 Collinsella sp. | reverse complement strand
GGCATGGGGGCACCGGACTCCACAGCCCCTCCACCTGCGGAAACGAAGTGATGGCCAGGTGCCGGGAGCTATTTCCGCGTTGCGCTAGCTGCGGAAACGCGGGGTCCGTTCAGGCTGTTGCGTTGAGATTGAAAATCAACCACCGCAAGAGCGACGCGATGCACGCGGTAGCAGTATCGTATGCGGGCAGGTACAATGCGCGGACGGGGCATATCGGCCACGTGTTTCAGGAGCGGTTTTGGGATTCGCCCATTAAGTCAGAAGTATATTTACTCGAGGCAATTCGATACATTCATCTGAATCCACAAAAAGCGGGACTGGCGGCATACGACGAATATCCCTGGAGCAGCCATCGCGAGTATCTAATGAGTGCCAGGTCACGGCCGCATGTTACCGGCAGCGTTGTCGGTGTTTTATTCCCAACACCTCGCTCATACCTTCGGCTCATGGAAAGTACGCCGTCGCTTCCCTATCGCCCCAGCGCAACAGCCAAGGTTCGCGAGGAAGATCTATGCGAATTTGGCACGGCAATCGTGCAGAGTGTCGCAGGATGTGCCCCGACGGAACTCAAATCCGTCTCCAAGCCACTTCGCAATGAGGCGATTCTCGCGCTTCGAAAACAAGGGCTAACGGTTAAGCAGGTTCAGCTGCTGACCGGACTGGGAACATGGATTATCAAGAACGCGTCGTAGCGTCGCGTTTGCCGAGTTACGGATACGGCGAAGCGCAGCTGTCTGCCGCGAGGCGCCGCCATTCGCCAGCGTCACCATGTCAAACAGAAAACGCTTCCGCTGAATAACATCCAACGGAAGCGTTTTCCCAGATAAAACCTACCAAAATAAACCTGTCCCTTTTTGGCAGGTTAGGCCTGGAAGGTGTCGCGGTCGGGCGCGAAGGACTGCATGGCCGCGATGGTGCGGTCGAAGAGCTCGGGAAGCTCCCAGCCCAACATCTCGGCGCCCTGCGAAATCACGTCGCGCGAGCAGCCGGCGGCAAAGCGCTTGTCCTTGAACTTTTTCTTGAGCGACTTAGTCGTAAAGTCCATGACGCTTTTGCTCGGACGCATGATCACGGCAGCACCGATCAGGCCGGTGAGCTCGTCGCAAGCAAACAGGATCTTCTCCATCTGAAGCTCGGGCTTGGGCAGCGAGGCATTGAAATCGGACGTGTGCGTCTGAATAGCGCGAATGAGTTCGGGCGATGCGCCCTCGCCCTCGAGGATTTCTGCCGCATAGATGGTGTGGTTCACGGGGTCGTCCTCATGCTCCTCCCAATCCAAGTCGTGCAGCAGGCCGACGATGCCCCAAAACTCCTCGTTCTTGGGATCGAACTCGCGCGCAAAGTAGCGCATGGTGCCCTCGACCGTCTCGCCGTGGGTGATGTGGAACGGGTCTTTGTTGTGCTCGTTAAGCAGTTCGAACGCACGGTCGCGGGTGATTCCGGCGGGAAGCATCTGGGACATGGCAATACCTCCAGGTGAGTCGGTGCTAGGACACGGTGTCATTATCGTATATCGCCGTAGCTCAAGCCGAAAGGCAGAAAAGGTATACGGAGAAAAAAGCCGGGCAAACGTGTCGCCCGGCAAAACCGCAGATAAAACCTGCCAAAATAAACCTGTCCCTTTTTGGTAGGTTTAGGGGCGGACCTGGCCGGTGCCGCGGAGCTTGTATTTGTAGGTGGTGAGGGCCTCGGCGGCGAAGGGGCCGCGGGCGTGGAGCTTTTGGGTCGAGATGCCGATCTCGGCACCCAGGCCAAACTCGCCGCCGTCGGTGAAGCGCGTGCTGGCGTTGGCGTACACGGCCGAGGCATCGACCGCATCCAGGAAGCGCTCGCAAGCATCCGTGTCCTCGGCAACGATGGCCTCGGAGTGCATCGTGCCGTAGCGGTTGATGTGTGCGATGGCCTCGTCCTCGTTTGCCACGACCTTCACGCTCATCTCGAGAGCCAGGTACTCGCGACCCCAGTCCTCCTCAGTCGCGGCGACGTAGTCATCACCCTCGGCAAGCCCGGCATCGGCGCATGCGGCGCAGGTTGCCTCGTCGCCGTGAATGAACACGCCGTGGTCATGCAGCACGGCCACGACCGCAGGCAAAAACGCATCGGCCACAGCACGGTCGACCAGCAGCGACTCGGCGGCATTGCACACGCCTACGCGCTGGGTCTTGGCATTAACGATAATGTTGAGTGCCTTGTCAAAGTCGGCGGATTCATGCACGTAGATGTGGCAGTTGCCCGTACCCGTCTCGATCACCGGCACGAGCGACTCGCGCACGCAGCGCTGAATCAGCCCTGCACCGCCGCGCGGAATGAGCACATCGACGATACCGCGGAGCTTCATGAGCTCGCCAGTGGCCTCGCGGTCGGTGGACTCGATCATCGACACGGCCTCGCGCGGGAAGCCCTTGGCCTCGAGCGCATCGGCCAGCAGCTCGGCGATCATGGTGCACGAGTGATAGGCCAGCGAACCGCCGCGCAGAATGCAGGCGTTGCCAGTGCGGATGCAGATGCCCGCAGCATCGGCCGTCACGTTGGGACGCGCCTCATACACCATGGCGACCAAGCCCAGCGGCACGCTCACGCGGGTCAGATCCACACCGCTTGCAAGCACGCGGTGGTCGAGCACGCGGCCGACAGGATCGGGCAGCTCAGCGAGCTTCTCCAGGCCGGCGGCCATGCCCTCAACGCGCTCGGGCGTCAGCAGCAGACGGTCGAGAAGCCCCGCCGAGGTGCCCGCATCACGCGCGGCGGACATATCGAGCTCGTTGGCGGCAATGATGGAATCGACGCCGTCGCGCAGCGCCACGGCCATGGCGCGCACGGCCTCCTGGCGCTGGACATCGCTCGCCGTGGCAAGCGCGCCCGAAGCGGCCTTGGCCTCAACGGCAAGATCGTGAACGTAGGTGGCTATATCGACCGACATGAACGGCCCTTTCTCTTAGATGTTTGCCAACCATGGTAGCCGATTTGCACGCATCCTCGCAGACGGCGGTAGAATTGGTCAACCCGAAACACCGCAACGAATGGAAGCATCACATGGCGCTCATCACTTCGTACCACGTCCCCGGCCTCTACGTCGAGGACCACAGCATCGACGTCCCCCTCGACTGGCGCGGCCTGGAGCCCATGCTTTTGGCCGTCGGCAGCACCATGCGCCGCGGCGCAATGCCGGCGCCCATCGCCGGTGCACCCGAAAGCATCAAGCTCTTCTACCGCGTGGTTTGCGCGCCCGACCGCATTAACGACGACTTGCCGCTCCTCCTCTTTTTGCAGGGCGGCCCCGGCGGCGAGAGCCCGCGTCCGCTGTCGCCCACAAGCGATGGCTGGATCGAGGAGGCCGTCAAGCACTTCCGCGTCGTCCTGCCCGACCAGCGCGGTACCGGACGCAGCAGCTGTGTAGACGGGCGCACGATTGCCGCCTTGGGCGATCGTGCCGAGGCAGCAGGAGCCGATGCGGCCCGCTCACAGGCGGACTTTCTCAAACGCCACCTCGCCAGCTCCATCGTGCGCGATTTTGAGTACCTGCGCCTGGTGGGTTTTGGCGGCAAGCCCTGGGTCACACTCGGGCAGAGCTACGGCGGTTTTTTGACGTTGAGCTATCTGTCGCTCTTTCCCGAGGGCGTGGCGGCAAGCTTTACCTGCGGCGGCATTCCGCACGTGCCGGCGAGCGCCAGCGAGGTCTACGCGCACACCTTCCCGCGCATGGCGGCCAAGACGCAGCAGTACTATGACCGTTACCCTGCCGATGTCGAGCGCGTGGCTGCCCTGGCAGATGCGATCGAGGAGCAAAAGCCCGCACTGCCCGACGGCTCGCCGATGACGGTCGAGCGCCTGCAGCTTATGGGCAGCGACTTTGGCATGAAGCCAAGCTTTGAGCGCATGCACTGGATTATCGATCACGCGTTTGTTGATGGCGATGGTACGCTGAGCTGCGGCTCCTCGGTATCCGACAGCTTTTTGATGCGCGCCTTCGAGCGCACCAACACGCGTACAAACCCGCTGTACTGGACGCTGCAGGAGTTCATCTACGCCGATGGCGACACCATGCCCATCCGCTGGGCCGCGGCAGAAGAGAAGGCGCATCGCGCCGAGTTCGACACGTTCGCGCGCCCGCTCATGTTTACCGGCGAGGCCATGTTCCCGTGGATGTTTGAGCAGATGCCCGAGCTCAAGCCCTTCAAGCCCGCCATGGATCTGCTGATGGAGGACACCAGCTGGGACAAGATCTACGACCCGCAGCGCCTGGCCTGCAACGAAGTACCACTCCAGGCTGCGGTGTACTTCGACGACATGTACGTGGATTCGGGCCTGCAGCTCGATACGCTCAGCCGCATTGGCAACTCGCATGCCTGGGTGACCAACGAGTTTGAGCACGATGGCCTGCACGGCAGCGCGGTGTTCAAGCGCCTCTTCGACGAAGCCCTCAACCGCGGAGACCTGCGCCGAATCTTCTAGCAAAGGAGTGTCCCCAACTGCCGGCACAAAAGGAACGTCCCCAGGTGCCGGACAAGTACCGGCAATGACGATGCCGCAGGAAGAGGACGGAAAGCGAAAACGCCCCTAAGCGAGCAAGGTGACGTGAAAGAGGAGGGCATTGACCTTTTGGTCATGCCCGACGATTGAACGTCAGATTGCCGCTTAGGGGCGTTTGCAGCGTCAATTGGTTAGGCATAGATCTGTTGGTCATGCCTCACCTTTTGAATGACAAATTGTCGCTCTGGGCGGCGCGCAGCGTCGACCCGTTAGGCGAAGACGATCAAATTATCTCGATGAATCGCGGGCTTTTCGGCCAGGTCTGCCAGCAGGCGGTTGCCGGCAATCTGGTCCTGGCGACGTCCTGCTGCAAGCTCCAGCACGTCCGAATCGGCCTCGGCAATACCACGCGCGACAACCATGCCGCTCGGGTCGCAAACGTCAAGCACATCGCCCTCGCCAAACGTGCCATCGACCTCGCGAATACCCACCGCGAGCAAGGACGAGCCACGGCTGACCAGCGCCTTCGCGGCGCCGTCATCGACCGTCACCGAGCCATGCGCCTTGTCGCCCAGCGCGATCCACAGCTTGCGGGGCGCAATGTCCAGACGCTCCGCCGGTGGATCGAACAGCGTGCCCACACTCTCGCCGCGAGCAAGGCGCACGAGCGCATCGGGCTCCTCGCCCGAGCAAATCACGCTCTGAATGCCCGCGGTCATCAGAATGCGGCTCGCGCGGATCTTGGTAATCATGCCGCCCGTGCCCACCGATGTGGAAGAATCGCCCGCCGAGGCGATGATCTTGGCATCGATCTTATGCACGACCGGGACAAACTCGGCCGTGGGATCCTCGTGCGGATTGGCGGTATAGAGGCCATCGATGTCCGAGAGCGTCACGCACAGATCGGCAGAAACCAGGCAGCTCACAAGCGCCGCCAGCGTATCGTTGTCGCCAAACTTGATCTCGTCGACGGTAACGGTATCGTTCTCGTTGACGACCGGCACCACGCCAAGTTCCACGAGGCGCAGCAGGGCGTCGCGCGCATGCAGGTAGGACGTGCGGCGGGCCGTGTCGTGGCGCGTGAGCAGCACGAGCGAGGTGAGCAGGTCGCGCGCATGGAACTCCTCGTCGTAGGCCGACGAGATGATGCACTGACCAGCCGAGGCGCAGGCCTGCAGGCTCGGCAGGTCGCCGACCGGCTTGCGGTCGAAGCCCAGCACGGGATAGCCACAGGCGATAGCGCCCGAGCTCACCACGACCAGACGCCAGCTGAGCTTGCGCAGCGCTGCGGCCTGATCGGCAAGCCCGCCGATAAAGGCGCGGTTGACCTTGCCGTCGGCGCCCACAACCGTGGACGAACCGATCTTTACCACCATCGTTTTATAAGAAATCGTCATACGTCAAACCAATCGAATGTTCAGCAGGCGGGCGAGAAAATGATCCGTTTTCCTCCGTCCCCTTCGGATCATTTTGCCCAGGGGAAGGCGGAAGCCGCAGCCATGTTCTTGCGCACGAGCTCGTCGCGCACCTGCGCCAGGCCCTGCTCCATGCCCACCACATAGGTCTGCGGGTACAGGAAGCGCTTGTAGACCGGATCCAGATGGTCAAGTGCCCAGGCGCAACGCTCGCGTGCGTCCTCGATACTCTCGCGCGGGGCAACAGCGCTGCCATCGCGCACGATCGGCACCAGCAGCTCGCGATACTCAAGCTCCGACACATCGGTCACCAGGGCGGCATCGTTCACGGCCACGAGGGTATTGCCGCGCGCGGCGCCCTCCCCCGCCAGATGGTCCTCGTCATAGATCATGTCGCAGATCGGGCCGCCAAAGCCGTCGTAATAACGGCGCACGCGCTGCACGCCCGGGATCGTGCGCTTGTAGGGCTGCTCGGAGAGCTTGACCACCGGCGTCCACGGATCCGCCTCGCTCGCACGGCGGGCGGAAAGCTTGTACACGCCGCCCAGCGCCGGCTGGTCGTAGCAGGTCGCGAGCTTAGTACCCACGCCAAAGCTATCGATAGGCGCGCCCTGGTCGAGCAGCGACTGAATCGTGTACTCGTCCAGATCGTTGGAAACCGAGATCCCTACATAGGGCAGGCCCTCGGCATCAAAACGGCCGCGCACATACTTGGAGAGTTTGGCGAGGTCGCCCGAGTCAATGCGAATAGCCGACAGACGCTCGCCCACCGCCTCCATCTCCTTGGCAACCGTAATGGCATGCTCGCAGCCCTCGCGCACATCGTAGGTGTCGATGAGCAGCGTACAGTTCTTGGGGCTCGACTTGGCAAAGGCACGGAAAGCCTCGAGCTCGGAATCGAAGCTCATCACCCAGCTGTGCGCATGCGTGCCAAAGACGGGAATACCGTAGCGGCGCCCGGCGAGCACATTGGACGTAGAGGAACAGCCGGCAACGTAGCTCGCGCGTGCAACGGCCAGGCCGCCATCGGGGCCCTGGGCACGGCGCAGGCCAAACTCGGCCACGGGACGGCCGTCCGCCGCCAGCACCACGCGCGCCGTCTTGGTGGCGACAAGTGTCTGGAAGCCGACGATGTTGAGCAGCGCCGTCTCGAGCAGCTGGCACTCCAGCGCCGGACCGGTGACGCGCACCATAGGCTCGCGCGGAAAGACGAGCTCGCCCTCAGGGACGGCGTCGATATTTACATGCGCACGAAAATCGCGCAGGTAGTCGAGGAATCCAGGCTTGAACATCGCGCCGCCGGCCGGGGCCTGGAGCGAGGCGAGGTAGTCGATATCCTCGGGCGTAAAGCGTAGGTTCTCGACCAGCCCAGGCAGCTCGGCGGTGCCGCACATGACGGCGTAGGCGCTACCAAAGGGATGGTCGCGGTAAAACGCGGTAAAACAACCCTGCTCATTGGCCTTGCCGCTCTCCCACAGGCCCTGGGCCATAGTGAGCTCGTACAGATCGGTGAGCATTGCAATGTCGGTGGGATGCGAGATGTCGGTCAAAGCCATGGGGCGACCTTTCGGATGCGTTGTGCAGAAGTTGAGGGTTGGACAAGGGCAGAGTGTTCAGGCATGACGCCCAGCGCGAATCGGCTAGAGCAGGCCCATGCTGGTCATGATCGTGTAGCCCATAAAGACGACAAACGCGACCAAGGCGAGCGCGATGATGATCTTTTGAGCCGGGGCCATACCGGGAATCTCGCCCTCGGCCGTGGGCTCCTTGGAGGTGACCATGCGCTGGGCAAACGTCATCTCGTCACGGCTCGGCGCGGGCTCGGCGGGCTTGGGACGGGCGGCTTTCCTAGGCTGAGGCTTGGGCGCGGCAGGCGCAGGCTTCGCGGTGGCGGGCTCGGGCGCGGGCGCGGGTTTGGGCGCGGGGGCGGCGTTCGCGGCGGCCTCCTCGGCCTTTGCGCGCTCGGCACGCAGGGCAGCCAGCTCATCACGCTCGCGACGAGCCTCTTCCTGAGCCTCGCGGCGGGCCTTCTCGGCGCGGAGCTCTTCCAACTCGGCGCGCTCCTCGTCGGACAATGGTTGGGACTCAAGCTCGGCCATGGTGCAGCCCTTTCTTTTTAAAAAAAGCCGCCGACACAGTGTCAGCGGCTTATCAAATCCAAGGGTGGAGACGAAGGGAGTCGAACCCTCGGCCTCTGCCATGCGACGGCAGCGCTCTCCCAACTGAGCTACGTCCCCAGGACAAGTCGATATTTTACCTACGGCTCGCCAACTGTCAAC
>DBFOPE010000185.1:0-5636 GCA_048429085.1 Collinsella sp. | reverse complement strand
CGCTTCCATGATACCCGAACGCTCGCGCGCGTTGAGTTCGCGCTTGTTGCGGTCCTCAAGCTGCTTCAATGCTCCACGCGACAGGTAGTCGGCGTTTTGCTCGAGCACCTTTTCCTGTGTGGACTTGACCTCGGCGAGCGGTGCCTTAACGGCGACGATGAGCGACTTGGCGCGGCTGAGCACATCAGCCTCGTCGGCAGCGATGAGCGAATCGATGGCGCGGACCATCTGGCGGCGAGCATCCTGGCGCTCAGCACTCTTAAGGAACTCGATACCGCGCGTGGGACTGCCCGCCACGGCGACCGCCATGCGACAGCGCGCGAGATCCTGGCCCGTCGCGCGACTCACGGCCTGCGCGGCCACGGCGGGCGACACCAGCCGAAACGGCACGCACTGACAGCGGCTCACGATGGTGGGCAACATCACGTCTGCCGAGGTGCCCAGCAAGATGAACATAACGCCCTCGGGCGGCTCCTCGAGTGTCTTGAGCAGCGCGTTGGCGGTGTTAGCGCGCAGTTGCTCGGCACGATCGATGATGTAGACCTTGGCCTTGGCACGGATGGGCGCCAGCGGCACGTCATCGAGCAGCTCGCGGATCTGGGCAATGAGGTAGCCTGTGGCGCTCTCGGGCGTGTAATAGCGCACGTCAGGATGCGTATGCCGAGCAACGCGTACGCAGCTGTCGCATGCTCCGCAGCCGTCCTGCTCGCACAGGAAGGCCTGGGCGAGCGCCCATGCGGCATCGAGCTTGCCGGCACCGGGAGCGCCCAGAAACAGGTAGGCGTGCGATGCGCGGCCGCTGGCGACGGCGTTGGTCAAAAAATCGCGCACGCGCTCTTGGGTGTCGAGCTTGGCCATCAGGCTTGCCTGAGCGGGTGCCATGTTACTCGGCCTCCTTGGCAAGCGCGGCAGCGACAGCATCTTGCGAAATGTCGAGACCGTACGCGCGAATCTGCTCGACCGTCTTCTCGAAGACTTCCTCGACGGTCGCAGTGGCGTCGATGAGCTTTACGCGGTTTGGCTCCTCGGCAGCAATGGCGCAAAATCCCTCGTAAACGCGCTCTTGGAAGGCCATGCCTTTTGCCTCCATGCGATCTGCCGCGCCACGGGCTGCCATGCGTAGCGCCGCCTGCTCGGGTGTGATGTGGTAGACGAGCGTGAGCGCCGGATGCGTACCGGCGACAGCCAGGTTGTTGGCATCGCGTACCATCTGACGGTCGAGGCCATCGGCAAACGCCTGGTAGCAGGTCGTGGAATCGTAGAAGCGATCGCACAGGACTACCTCGCCGGCCGCGAGGGCGGGAGCTATGACCTCGTGCACCAACTGGGCGCGCGCCGCCTCGTAGAGTAGCAACTCGCAGGTGTCTCCCATCGCCGTATTGGCGGGGTCGAGCAGCAGAGCACGGATCTTTTCGCTGATGGCGGTGCCGCCCGGCTCGCGCAGGCTCACAACCTGGTAGCCAGCGAGTTCGAGCGCGCGGGCAAGCAGACGCGCCTGCGTGGACTTGCCGGCACCATCGACGCCCTCGAGCGTGATAAAGCTATGTTGAGCGGGCTCAAAAGCCATGAGCGCAGCCCCTTCCTACAAGGCGCGTAAATGCAGATATATCAACCAAGCCATGATACCCCAGTGCTCGGCGCGTCCCCAATGGCTAAAGGTGTCTTTCCAAAGTTGCGGTGAAATAGGGACTGATTGAAGCTCTGAGACCGCCAAACAGTCCCTATTTCACCGCAACTTATGATGGGGACTTTTGGACGCTGGGTATAATCGTCGTATTGATTTGAAATGTGGCGAAAGGAGTGGCAATGTCTCGGTATTGCGCCTCGTGCGGCAAACTTCTTGCAGATGATGCCAAGTTCTGCACCTCGTGCGGTGCACCCGTTGAGCAGACAACCGCAAGCAATGGCCAACCCGCGTTTGAGAAGACCGGCTCCCTCGATACGCCGCAAGCTAAGCCGGACGACCCCCTCGCCTATCGCCCCGACCCCGCCGCCGGCCCTGCAGCGGTCGAAACGACGCAGCGCATACCCGTCGCGGACACCCCGCCCCAACAGCAACCGGCGTCTACATACGCGTCTGGTTCACCGCAGGCCCCCGCCGCAAAAAAGAGCGCTACCAGGGCGCTTGTCGCCGTTATCGTTGTGCTGTTGGCAATCATCATCGCCTTGGTCATCTTTTTTGTGATCAAGCCTTTCGACAACGCCGCCACGCAAACGACTGCCGAGATTACTAAGCTGCACCATGATGTTGACGATGATGACCTCAAGCCTCTCGACGACCCCAATAGCCTCTACGATGATGACGACGAGGACGACGAGGACGACGGCGAAGCAACCCTCTCCGAGCAGAACCTCTACCGTCGCCTGAGCGAATACTACGATCTGCTCGAAGATCTCGATAGCCAGGTCCGCGCCTGCGCGCAGGCCTTCAATGGCAGCTATCTGGAAGAAGATCGCACCGCCCGTCAAAATCTCGCCGACGTCGCCGAGCGCACGGAGGACACCATCGAGCAGTATTACGACATCGTCGAGGACCTGGACGTCCCGACGAGCTCCAAGAACTACAGCTCCTGGAAAGACATCGTTGCCCTGTATGACGACCTGGACCACCGCATTGACGCGATCTGCGATGCCTGGGAGATCAGCCTGAAGTACGCAAAGCCCGCGGACCACAAGAATGAGATCGTGGCGCCGCTGTCACGCGACAACGTGGCGGGCACCAATGACAATAAGTACCGTCAGGACTTTGAGGACCGCTATCCCGGCGCCAAGCCCGTCGAGGTGAAGTAATCCCAACAACTGATCAAAACTTGCGGTGAAATAGGGATTGATTAGGCCTTTTGTCAGCAAAAACAGTCCCTATTTCACCGCAACTTAGAAGTGGGGCCGGGCGCGCATTTGCATTTGCGCGCCCGGCCCCACCGTGTCTATATGTGCTCGGTTACTTGTCGGCGGCCGCCTTCTTGGTGGTCGTCTTTTTCGCGGCAGCCTTCTTGGCAGTCGACTTCTTGGCGGTCGAAGTCTTCTTTGCTGCCGTGGTTTTCTTCGCCGTGCTCGCCTTGGTCGCAGTCTTGCGGCCGCGGGCGGGCTTCTTCTCCTTGGTCGGGCAGTCCATGTTGACGCAGATACGCCACGGACCGCGCGCCGTGTTGACCACCACGATGGGGGCGCCGCACTCGGGGCAGGTCTCGCCCGTCGCCTCGAGCTTGCCGCGCGCCGGCAGCGGATAGCTCACGCCGCAGTCATCGTAGTTGGTGCAGCGGATAAAGCGCTTGCCGCTCTTCTCGCTCTTGTGTGCAATCAGATCACCATGGCGTCCGGCCTCGGCGCACACCTTGCACTCGCCCACCTTAAGGTCGGGCTCGTAGTTGGTGGGGCACGTCGGGTTCACGCAGATCTCGAAAGCCTTCTGGCGGAACGGCTGGCACTTAATGCGCGGCGCACCGCATTCGGGGCACACAGCGGCCTCGCCCTCGAGCGGGCTCACCTTGACGCCGCTCGGCACCGGATAGGTCACGTCGCAGTCGGGCCAGCCCATGCAGCCGATAAAGCTGCCGCGGGTCTTGGCGCTCGTCTTCATAACCAAGTCCTTGCCGCACTTGGGGCAGGTGCCCACGCGCGCATCGGCCGTGACGGCGTCGCTGATAGCGTCGCCCAGTTCCTGCGTATGCTTGAGCAGCTCGTCGAGCACGCCAGCCAGCAGCGCGCGCGAGTGCGTCACGACATGCTCTTCGGTATCCTCGCCGCGCTCCACGCGGGTCATGTCGCCGTCGAGCTCGCTGGTCATATCGGGGCTCGTGATGCGCGGGGCAAACTGCGACAGCGCATCGATAATGGCGATACCCAGCTGGCTCGGCTCCACGGGATCGTTTTTAAGGTAGCGCACGGCGTACAGACGCTCGATGATGCTCGCGCGCGTGGACTTGGTGCCCAGGCCGCGCTTTTCCATCTCCTGCACGAGCTTGCCCTGGCTGTAGCGTGCAGGCGGCTCGGTCTGCTTGGCCTCGAGCTTAATGTCGAACACGTCGACCGTATCGCCTTGCTCCAGCGGCGGCATCTGCTCGTCGCGCTTAAGGCCGTACGGATAGGCCTCGCGGAAGCCAGGGGTCACGAGCACGTCGCCCGAGGCCACGAACGGCTCGCCGTTGACGTCGAGCTCGAGCTTGGTGTTCTCGATGGTCGCGGGACCCATGAGCGTTGCCAGGAAGCGGCGGGCGATGAGGTCGTAGAGCTTGCGCTGGCCACCATCGAGCGTGGACGGATCGCCCTCGCCCGTGGGATAGATAGGCGGGTGGTCGGTGGTCTCGACTTTGCCGCGCGTGGGCTTCATGGGGCCGGCAAGCACCTTTTTGCATACGGGCGCCAGCGCCGGGTTGATCTTTGCCAGGTCGCTCACCACGGCGCCCAGGTCGAGCGTCGCAGGGTACACGGTATTGTCGACACGCGGGTAGCTGATGAGGCCCGCCATGTAGAGGGACTCGGCGATGCGCATGGTACGCGCAGGTGAGATGCCCTCGGCCGCGGCGGCTGCCTGCAGCGAGGTGGTCGCAAACGGTGTGGGCGGCTGCTGCTTGCGCGAACGCTTGGTCACTGCGGCGACGGTTGCCGTCGCGACGCCGTCGACATGGCCGTACGCCGTCTCAGCAGCATTCTTGTCGGTAAAGCGTGCCGTCTTGTGCGCAATCTTAAAGCGGGCGGCCTCGGCAGCACCCTGTGCGGCGCCCATGCCGCGGATCTGCCAATAGTCCTCGGGCACAAACGCCATGCGCTCGCGCTCGCGCTCGACCACCAGGGCAAGCGTCGGCGTCTGCACACGGCCGGCAGAGCGCACGTTACCAAAGCCGCCAAACTTGGCGAGCGTCAGGTAGCGCGTGAGCACCGCACCCCAAATGAGGTCGATGTGCTGGCGGCTCTCGCCGGCGTCGGCCAGATTCTGGTCGAGCGAGACGAGATTATCGAAGGCCTGCGTGATCTCGGCCTTGGTAAACGAAGAGTACTGGGCGCGGGCAACCGGCAAGTCCGGCGCCACCTCGCGCACCTTGTTAAGGGCGTCCGAACCGATTAGCTCGCCCTCGCGATCGAAGTCCGTAGCGATGATGACGCTGTCGGACTTCTTGGCAAGGTTCTTGAGCGAGCGAATGAGTTCTTTCTCGGCCGGCAACTTAATGACGGGCGCCCAGGTGAGATAGGGCAGGCTCTCGAGCTTCCAGCCTTTGATGGAGATGCCATCGGCAAGAAACGGCTTGCGCTTGGTGTCGTAGGGCGGACGTGCCAGGCCATCGGGTATGTCGGCCGGCAGCATCTCGCCGTCCTCGGTGACCGAATACCAGCCCAGCTTTTTATCGAACAGCACGCTGTCACAAAAATCGGGCGCGAGGATGTGACCGGCAAGGCCGATCGTCACGCACTCCTCGCCCTTCCACTCAAAACGGTAGATGGCGGTGTTGTACACCTTGTCCTTTTTGGGCTTGCCCGTGGACAGACGCTCGGCGATCTGACGCGCGGCGTCGTTTTTCTCGGCGATGATGAGCTTCAAAAGAGGCTCCTATCTCGTATCTCTGCGGCTACGCCCGCCCGTATGGCGGCCGACTTACGCCCTTGCTTGCTCAATCTGCCCGATGAGCCAATCGCACCAG
>DBFOPE010000184.1:0-4342 GCA_048429085.1 Collinsella sp. | reverse complement strand
CGCAAGGGGTCGCTCACGTTGGCACAGCACGGGGAGAGCGGTTTTGATCGCGACCGCATTCAGCTCATTGCCAACGAGCTCGCAAGCGACCTGCGCACCATCGATATCGATTGCGCCTCGATTATCGCCATACGGCGCCCGATGCACGCCAGTACGGTAAGCGCCCTGTACGACTGCGTGTATGACTTTGCGTTTTTTGCCTACACCACCGACCATCCGGCGCTTATGTATCACTTGGGCGACCATGACCGATGCAGTGTCGAGCTGCGTGCCGCGCTTTTTTCCAACGATGATGCAGATCTTTCGCAGACGCCCGCTGCGCAAGAGCTCGAAAGCGCTCTGCAAGGGCGCAACGTGGCATACCGCCTTGAGGGCGAGCCCGGCCAGCTGCGCATGATCGTCTTGATGCCGAGGGCGGGTGAGTGACGATGCAGATTTCGCTCATTCTTCCCCAAATCGTTGCGCTCGATGTTGTCTTTGCCCTGGCTGCGTGTCTGCAGACGATCCACGTCCCGCTCATCGCATCGCGCCGCTCGTCCTATAACCGTAAGGTGATTTGTGCCTACGAGGCGAGCCTTGTGCTTCACCTAATTATTTCGGCGCTCATCTTGTTCGCGTCGTCTGGCTCATATCTGGTGGCGCCGCTTGACGTTTGCGCCAGGGCAATGGGCGGAGCGTTGTGGCTCAATGCCGTGATCTTTGCCTACGGCATGGTGCTTATGGTGCACTATCGTCGCCCCGTCATGCTGGCCGAACTGTTGCTCGTTGCCGCCGTGACACCGCCGGTGGTGCTTGCCATGGGCTCGGCGTGGACCACGGTCCTTATCGCAGAGGGAGCGTTTTTCCTGTTCCGCTCCATTGCGGCGCTCTTGATGGATGTCCGCAACCGCCAGGAGGATATCACCGCGTTCTCGACGATCGAGACCATCAACGTGATTCCCGTGGGCATCCTGTATCTGGACCCGAGGGGCCGTCCGCTGCTCATGAGCCGCTGCATGCGCAAAAACCTGGTGGAGCTTCATATGCCCACCGACCTAGGCGATATGAGCGGTACATGGAACGGCCTGCGCAAACTCAGCATGCAAATGCCCGAAAGCAGCCAGAACCGTGTGCGGATTAATCTGGACCGCTTTGGTGAGGCGCGGGCGGTGGTCGAGGTTTCTCCCGCCGAGATTCGCTTGTTTGTGCACGATGACGTTATGGTTTCGGGCCGCCTCTTTGAGCGCATTATCGGTCTGGATGTAACAGAGTATGCGCATGCTCATGATCGCCTAGCGCAAGCCAACCACCTGCTTGAGCTTGCGGGCCAAGAGCTCCAAGCCCAGATCGAAGAAGTCAAAAAAGTTGCTGACAATGCGGCCTATCTGCGTATGCGCGCTCGCGTGCACGACGTGATCGGGCAGCGCCTGTCCATCCTCCATCGTTATCTGGAGGAGGGGCGCCTGGATGACGAGTCGCTCGAGCAGATCGACCCGCTGCTGCGCTCAATTGCCGCCGATTTGCGCAGTGGCGGTGCCAGCGAGCCTGCAGAGCAGCTGGGTGATATCGTCCATGCTTTTGGCCTGGTGAGTGTGCAGATCGATGTTGAGGGTGCGCTGCCTGAGGACGCGCGTGTTGCCGCCGCATTTTTGCAGATTATCCGTGAGGCCTCGACCAATGCCACCAAGCATGCACAGGCCCATCGGGTCCATGTGCGCCTGTGGCGGGAGACGTCGGAAGACAGCGCTGTTGCGCGGATGACCGTTTCTAACGACGGCGCGCCTGCACCCGTATCGTATCGCGAGGGAACGGGTATCCCAGGTATGAGGCATGTCGCGCAAGATCTGGGCGGCTGCCTGGAAATCCATGCCGCCCCGCCCTTTACGCTTGCGGTGTCCATCCCGCTCAACGCCAGCGCCACAGCTCAAAGGAGAAGCTCATGATCCGCGTCCTTATAGTCGAAGACCAGGCCATCCTGCGCGAGAGCCTGGCGCGTTCCGTTGGCGACCAGCCCGATATGACCGTTGTTTCCGCCATTGCCGATGCTTCCGAGGCCTTGGGTGTCGCGCTCAAGGAGCGCCCGGACATGATACTGATGGACGTATGCACCGAGCATGATTCCAACGGCATCGTGGCGGCGGCGCGCATTAAAGAACAACTGCCCGAGTGCCGCGTCATTATCATGACCGGCATGCCCGAGATCACCTTTGTCGATCAGGCCCGCGAGGCGGGCGTCGATAGCTTTGTGTACAAGAACGTCGGTATCGACGAGTTGTTCGCCGTGATGCGCTCCACGCTGGCGGGCTATTGCACGTTTCCCAAGCCGCCCGAGAGTATTTTTTCGGGTACGGCGGCACTCGACGATGTTGAGCTATCGATTTTGCGCCTTGCCTGCGAGGGCAAGAGCCGTCGCGAGATCGCGGCCGAGCTGTTTATGAGTGAGGGCACCATCAAGCGTCGCATCTCGGAGATCCTCAACAAGACCGGCTACGACAACATCATGCGCTTGGCCGTGCGCGCAGTAGCGGAGGGCAGCATCGTTCCCAATATGGAGCGCTAGCGCTCGTTACGCATCGGCACAAAAACGACGGGGCCGCAGGATCAACTCCTGCGGCCCCGCCTGACATGTGCGCGGATGTATCCGCCAATCCGCGGCCGTCGATGTCTGCCGCTACGCGATGGTTGCGCTGTAGGAGGCGACGTCCTCGTAGGAATCGGTCAGGTAGGCGTCGATGCCGATGGTCGTATTGACCAGGTCGTCAAGGCTGTCAAGCTCGCCGCTCGAGAACGTGAATTCCTCGGTGGCGCTGGTGCCGGGCATCAGGTTAGCCGAGAACCAGGGTTCCTTCATAGTGCCGTTGACGTTGGTCTTGCCGGAAGGAGCGTAGAAAGTCAGGTCCTTGTCGCTCTTGTTGGTGATGTTGACGACAAAGCCGATGTCGCCCCAGTCGTCCTTGAACTTCTCGGTGATGGTGATGGTGCACAGATCGTCATCG
Source organism: Collinsella sp. (assembly GCA_048429085.1). GTDB lineage: Bacteria > Actinomycetota > Coriobacteriia > Coriobacteriales > Coriobacteriaceae > Collinsella. Next base: position 1,367 of record DBFOPE010000184.1, on the reverse strand, counting down.
GCGACGGCGGGGGAGATTTCGACGCTCTGGACATCGTCGTCTTCGACGGCCTCATCGATCTCCTCTTCCTTCTCGACCGCCTCGCGATCCTTCTTCACCGTGCCGGACAGATCCTTGTCGGACTTGGTGAAGATGAGCTTGTCGCCTTCCACCTCCAGGACGAGCTTGTCGTCCTTGAGCTTCAGGTCGTGCGACTCATCTTCGGCGGTGATCGTTACGGTGGTGGCGTCCTTGGCTTCCCATTTCAGGTCGGCGACCTCAAGGAACATATCGAGGACGCCTGTGCCGTCCTCGTCGAGGATCAGGACGCAGTTGAGGCCCCACTCCTTGAGCATATCCATGTACTCATCGGTGAGCTCTTCGCCATCCAAGGTTCCACCCGAGTACTGCCAGCTGCCGACGAAGTTGGCCTTGGGGTCCTTGCCGCCGCCGCTGCAGCCCGTCAGGGCAAAGGCGAGCGCCAGGACGCATGTCAGAAATGCGAGTACGGACTTTTTGAACGTTGTCTTCATGGTGTCCTCCTCCATCGAACGAAACCCATAGAAGCAAATGCGGGGGTGGCGGATCCCCCGCCAATTACCAGATAGAGGGGCTAGGGCCGGGGCGTTCCGCAGTTGCTGCAGAACTTGCCGCCGTTTTCGCTGCCGCAGTTGGGGCAGAACCACTTTGCCGGTGCCGGGGCGGGTGCGGGACTGCCGCACTCGGAGCAGAACTTGCCGGTGTTGGTGGCGCCGCAGCTGCAAGTCCACGTGCCGGCCGCAGGTGCGGCGGCGGGAGCCGGTGCGGGGGCGGGAGCCGGAGCCGGCTGCGGGGCGGCCTGCTGCTGTGCCTGGCCGGCGGCGAACAGCTGGCTGGCGTTCATGCCGCCCATGCCACCTGCCATGCCCATGCCCATAAAGCCTGCCATCGCGCCGTTGGGGTTGGCGGCTGCCGCGCGCATCGCATCGCTCTGGGCGCTGGCGATGTTGGCTGCCGCCATGGTGGGATCGCGCATGACCGCGGCTTTCTGCAGGTCCTTGATCATCTGCTCGTCTTCTTGCGAGGCGGCGATGGAGTTGACGCCAAAGCTTACGATCTCAACGCCGCGCAGGTCACGCCAGTCGGCAGAGAGGACCTCGTTGAGCGCGCGGGCGAGCTCGGTGGTGTGGCCGGGGATGGCGCTGTAGCGGATGCCCATCTCCGAGATCTTGGCAAAGGCGGGCTGCAGGGCGGTGAGCAGCTCGGACTTAAGCTGGCTGTCGATCTTGTCGCGCGTGTAGCTATCGGTCACGTTGCCGCATACGTTGGTGTAGAACAGCAGCGGGTTGGTGATGCGGTACGAATACTCGCCGTTGCAGCGCACGGAGATGTCGACGTCCAGGCCAATG
>DBFOPE010000183.1:0-3022 GCA_048429085.1 Collinsella sp. | reverse complement strand
GCGTACTTTTTCTAAATCCACCAAGCTCGATAACGTCCTGTATGACGTGCGCGGTCCCGTCGTCGACGAGGCTGCCCGTATGGAGGACGAGGGCGAGCGCATCCTCAAGCTCAATATCGGCAACCCGGCGCCCTTCGGTTTTCGCACGCCCGACGAGGTTATCAAGGACATGCGCCAGCAGCTGCCCGACTGCGAAGGCTATTCCAACTCGCGCGGCCTGTTCTCTGCGCGCAAGGCGATCATGCAGTATTCGCAGATCAAGGGCCTGCCCAATGTTCAGATGGAGCATATCTACACGGGCAACGGCGTGTCCGAACTCATTCAGCTTTCGATGAACGCTCTGCTCGACAATGGCGACGAGATTTTGATCCCCAGCCCCGACTATCCGCTCTGGACGGCGTGCGCAACCCTCGCCGGCGGTCATCCCGTGCACTATCTATGCGATGAGCAGGCGGATTGGTATCCCGACCTGGAGGATATGGAGTCCAAGATCACGAGCGCGACCAAGGCCCTCGTCATCATCAACCCCAACAACCCCACGGGCTCGGTCTACCCGCGCGAGGTGCTCGAGGGCATCGTCGAGGTTGCGCGCAGGCATCAGCTGATGATCTTTGCCGATGAGATCTACGACCGTCTGTGCATGGACGGCTACGAGCACGTCTCGATTGCCTCGCTCGCTCCCGATCTGCCCTGCGTTACCTTTAGCGGCCTTTCCAAGTCGCACATGATTGCGGGCTATCGTATTGGCTGGATGGTGCTTTCGGGCAACCAGCGCTGCATGAGCGACTTCATCATGGGCATCAACATGCTCTCCAACATGCGCCTGTGCTCCAATGTGCCGGCTCAGTCGATCGTTCAGACGGCGCTCGGCGGACACCAGTCGGTCAATGACTACATCCGTCCCGGCGGTCGTGTCTACGAGCAGCGCAACTTTGTGTATGAGGCACTCAACAAGATCGATGGCATCTCGGTGGTCAAGCCGCGCGCGGCATTCTATATCTTCCCCAAGATGGATGTTAAGAAGTTCAACATCACCGATGACGAGCAGTTTGCCCTCGACCTGCTGCACGAGAAGAAGATTCTGATCACGCGCGGCGGCGGCTTTAACTGGGCCGAGCCCGATCACTTCCGCATCGTGTACCTGCCGCGCATGGAAGTGCTCAAAGAGTCGCTCGAAGACCTCGCCGATTTCTTCGATCATTACCGCCAAAGCTAAGGGATAGAGGCCCCATACAATCGAAAGCTCCCTGCAGTTGCTTGGCTGCGGGGAGCTTTCTTGAATCGGCGGAACTAAATAACGATTCCGTTGCAGTGGTCGATTTCGTGCTGGATGATCTCGGCGGTGTAGCCCGAGAAGTTTTTGATGCGGCGGACAAAGTTCTCGTCCAAATACTCAACCTTAATGCGGCGATAGCGGGTACAGGGACGCTCGCCGATCAGCGAGAGGCACCCTTCGCTCGTCTGATAGGCATTGACCTGCTCGAGAATTTGAGGGTTGTACATCAGGAGCGCCCTGGTGCCGTCCTTTACGCAGATGATGCGTTTGCGCACGCCGATCATGTTGGCGGCGAGGCCCACGCACTCGTGCTCATGTTCGTTGAGCGTATCCAGGAGGTCCTGCCCGGTCGCGGCGTCGTCGGGTCCCGCGTCTTCGGAAGGAAGGCGCAAAAAGAACTCGGATTTCATGATGGCCTTGATCATGGCGGGCTCCTCATGTCTTATGCTTTCGTGGACTTTTAATAATAGCGCGGAAGGAAAGCTGTGCGTCCGCGTTACAATCTTTCGATGTTGGACCATGTTGCCAGACTCGTCGTGTACGGCGTCTGGCGTAAGTCTAGGGCTCATTTTTCGCCCTGGACTGTTCCTCTGGGGCGATGCGACTGTCGTTCCAAGAGGAAGGAAATGCATGGGGAGCAAATCTCAGCAACAAGTTCAAGTAACGCCATCGGCCACTGCGGCGCTTCTCGCCGTAATGTATATCGCAGCCTTTGTTGCCGCGTTTAACGAGAACATCATTAACGTGGCGTTGCACGACATTATGGCGGCCTTTTCGGTGAGTGCCACCACGGCGCAGTGGCTCGTTTCGGGCTACATGATCGTGACGTCGATCTTTACGGCCATCATGGCCTTCCTGTCCGGTCGTTTCTCGACGCGCAAGCTGCTGTTTTTCGCATGCGGATGCATGGTCGCCGGCGAAGTCCTGTGCCTGGTCGCTCCGTCGTTTAGCGTTTTGCTGCCAAGCCGTATTTTGCAGGCTGCAGGATCGGGCATCTTGTTTCCGCTCATGATGAACGTGGTGCTGTCTTGTGCCCCGCGTGAGAAGCTCGGTCTGTATCTGAGCCTGGGTGGTGCCTGCATTACGCTGGGGCCGGCGTTTGGACCCGTGATCAGCGGTCTTATGTGCACGTTGTTTGGCTGGAGGGCGGTGTTCGTAGTGCCGCTGGTGGGCGGTATTGCGGTCGCAGCGGCGGGCGTTAAGCTTGTTCAGAATGTCGGAGAGCGTTCGAACACCACGCTTGATATTCTGTCGGTTGTTTTGCTCGCGGCCGGCATTACGGCATTTGTGTATTCCGTAGGCGAGTTCTCGACCAATCTGATTGCCGGTATCGTGGCGCTGTTCGCCGCCATTGTGCTGCTCGGCCTGTTTGCCGCCCGTCAGCTCAAGCTCGAACATCCGGTGCTTAACGTGCGTCCCATGGCGAGCGTTCGCTTTTGGCCTGCGTGCCTGCTTGTGGTGGTGTCGATGATGACGACGTTCTCGATGAGCGTTTTGTTGCCGCTCTATTTTGAGGGCGCATACGGCATGACCGCACTTATTGCGGGCCTGCTCATTTTGCCGGCGATTGCCTGCAACGCCGTGACCTCGATTGTGGGCGGACGTGTGATGGACGCCCGTGGCGCATGGCCGCTGCTGCCGGTCGGCTTTGCCCTGATTGCCGTGGGACAGACTGCCATCTCGATGACGGCGGCAAGCATGAACATCGGCGTCGTCGTGGCGCTGACCGTTGTGGTGTATGCCGGA
>DBFOPE010000182.1:0-4716 GCA_048429085.1 Collinsella sp. | reverse complement strand
CAATGAGATTTCGCACATCTGGGATGTCACCTCGGGCGTCCAGGGCTATGCCGGTGGCGTCGGCGCCTTCAAGACCGCTATGAACCTCATGGGCATCTTCGACAGCCCGACCATGCCGCGCCCGGTGAAGGCCATGACCGGTGAGAACGTCGAGGCGATTCGCAAGGTCCTCCAGGACAACGGTCTCCTTTAAAGCTTTCCCAGGCACCCGACCTCGCCGTTCAACCGTGCGGCCATGACCCATTAGGCCAATGGCCGCACGGTTTCTCGGCGATCTCGGGCACCTGGAAAACCTTTACCGCGCTGTGACGGCTAGCCTGACGGCGCATTTCCTGTAGTTGTTTTGTCTCCGAAGGAGAACGACATGGAGAACAAGTACGTCTGCTCTGTCGATATCGGCGGAACTAAGATCGCGACTGCCATCATGGAGTACCCGGCTGACGGCGGTGTGCCCCATCCCGTTTTTGAGGCTGAGGTTCCCACCGAGGCCCAGGAGGGTGGCGAAGCGGTCTTCCAGCGCATCGAGGCGTCTATCAAGGCAGCTCTTGAGGCAAATCCCGATGTCGAGGTCCTCGGAGTTGGCATCGGCGCTGCCGGTGTCGTCGACCCCAAGACGGGCGCCATCGCGTATGCCAATGAGATTATGCCCGGCTGGTCCGGCGTTCAGTTGGGGCCGCGTCTGCGCGAGGACCTCGGCCTTCCCGTTGCCGTTGTAGGCGACGTGCAGGCTCATGCTCTGGGCGAGGCCCACTGGGGCGTCGGCAAGGGCAAGTTCTCCGTCTTGTGTTTGGGCATCGGTACGGGCATCGGCGGCGCATATGTCGAGAACGGCCGCGTGATGCAGGGCTTCCATGGTGCTGCCGGCCATATGGGCCACATCGAGTGCTCGGCTGCCGCCGGCATTCCCTGCGCCTGCGGGCGTTCCGGCCATCTGGAGTCGGTTGCTTCCGGAACATCAATCGGGCGCATGTACGATGAGCGTTTTGGCCGCGTCGACCCCAGCCGTCCTTCGGTCGGCCGTGACGTGAACGACCTGTGCCGCGCAGGCGACGCAAAGGCGACCGAGGTCATTCATGACGCCGGCTTTGCGCTGGGCGCCAGCCTGGGCTCGCTCGCTAACATCCTGGACCCTGAGGTCATCGTGCTTTCGGGCGGCGTGATTCACCAAGGTCCCGATTGGCGTTCACAGACGTGGAAGGACTCGGTGCACGAGGGCTATGCCAGCCAGGCGCTCGACCCGCTTCAGGACACGCCGATTCTCATCGGCTCTCTGGAGGGCGACGCGCCGCTCATCGGTGCCGCCGAACACCTTCTTGCATCGTTGAAGTAAACATAACTACCAAGTGCGCCTTCTGAGGTGCCGCAGATTGACGTGAAAGAGGAGCGAAGCGTACTTCGGTACGCGAGCGACGGTTTGAACGTCAAGGTGCGGTGTCTCAGAAGGCTGTTTTGAGAAAGGTTGAGTCGAACATGACCGTTGATCCTTTGATCCAGTCCCTGAAGGGCAAGCTCGTCGTGAGCGTTCAGGCGTATATGGGCGAGCCGCTTCGTACGCCCGAGACCATGGCTCAAATGTCTCGCGCTTGCGAGCTTGGCGGCGCCGCCGCCATTCGCTGCCAGGGCCTTGCCGACATTGCCGCCATTAAGGGTCGCTGTGAGGTTCCCGTCATCGGTCTGTGGAAGGACGGGCACGAGGGCGTTTACATCACGCCGACGCTGCGTCACGCTCGTGCCTGCGTTGCTGCGGGTGCCGATATCGTGGCGATCGACGCCACCGATCGTCCGCGTCCCGATGGCAAGTCGGTCGAGGATACCTTCCGCCCGCTGCACGAGGAGGGTGTGCTCCTGATGGCGGATTGTGCCACCATCGAGGACATTCGCCGTGCGGTTGATATGGGCTTCGACCTGGTATCCACCACACTCTCTCACGGTGTCGCCGCCATCGACTGCACCATGGCCGATGGCCCCGACCTGCCGCTCCTGCGTCAGGCGACCGAGGAATTTCCCGGCCTTCCCATCATTTGCGAGGGTCGCGTGCATACGCCCGAGGAGGCTCGCGCTGCAATCGACGCCGGCGCGTGGGCCGTTGTCGTCGGCACCGCTATCACGCACCCCACGAGTATTACAAGTTGGTTCAAGGCTGCGCTTGAGGCGTAAGACGGGCCTTGTATCCGCTTGGGGCGGTATACTCAATAAAGGCAATTGATCGCGCGGGATCCGCTGGCCGGGTCCCGCGCTTATTTTAGGAGGCACACATGCACAAGGGAGATGCCATGGATGCGGCGGAGCGCTCGGAGCGTATCCCCGATATCGTTATCATCACCGGAATGTCCGGCTCGGGCCGAACGCAAGCCATGCATGTGTTTGAGGACATGGGCTATTTTTGTATCGACAACCTGCCCCCACGCCTGATTGCCCAGCTTGCTGAGCTCGTTGGCATCAATACGGGCGTGGGCAGGCACCTTGCCGTTACCTGCGACCTGCGTAGCCAGGGCTTGTTCGATGAACTGCTCGATGCTGTTGCCGCACTGGAAGAGCGCGAGATGAGCTGCGACATTGTGTTTCTCGAGGCGTCTGACGAGGTGCTGATTCGCCGGTATAGCGAAAACCGTCGTCGCCATCCCATTGCAAAGCCGGGGGAGACCACGGCCGACGCTATTCAGCGTGAACGTCTGCAGCTGCAGGGCGTTCGCGATCGAGCCGATATGATTATCGACACGAGCCGCTTGCGCACTTCTGCCTTGCGCAACAAGCTGCGCATGGCTTTTTCCGAGCTGTCCGACCAGCAGCTTATGGATGTCCACGTGTTCTCGTTTGGCTTTAAGCATGGCATGCCCATCGAGGCGGATATCATGATCGATGTTCGCTTCTTGCCCAATCCTTTCTACGATCCCGAGATGCGCACCATGACCGGTCTCGATAAGAAGGTCTCCGATTTTGTCTTGGACCACCCCAAGACCCAGGAGTTCTGGAAGGCCTGGACCCAGCTGCTCGATACGGTCATGCCGGGTTATATCGCAGAGGGCAAGCCGCAGCTTTCCATTGCTATCGGCTGCACAGGCGGACAGCACCGTAGCGTCGCCATTGCCGAGGCCACGGCCCGCTACCTGGAGGGTGCTCAGTATCATGTGAGCATCTCCCACCGTGACCTGTCGCGTGCCAACACGAAGGCATAGGTTTACATGTCGTTTACCGCTGAGGTGCGTGACGAGCTTGCGCGCTGCGAACCAGAATGCGAATACTGCGATTTGTCGACGCTTGCTGCGCTAACGCGTGTGAGCGGCACGCTTTCGCTGGCGGGCTCGGGACGGTACCGCTTGACGGTCGCGACCGAGACGGGTGCTGTGGCGCGCACGATGATTGCGCTGACGCATCGTATCCTTAAGCTCAAGACCGAATTCACGGTTCGTAAGTCGGTCCTGCACAAGGTACGAAACTATCTCATCACCTTGCCCGATCAGCCCGATTTGGATAAGGCTCTGGTGCTGCTGGGCATTCTCGACCGTAGGGGAGGGCTCGTCGCGGGTGTGCCGCGCCACATCGTCGCCCGTCCTTGCTGCAGGCTCGCCTATATTCGCGGTGCGCTGATTGCCGGAGGCTTTGTTGCCGACCCGCGTGGCGATTTTCATTTGGAGATCGCGGTTCAGGGCGAGGAGTATGCAAAGGGACTTTGCGACCTTCTGGAGCAGATTGGAGTTCACGCCCGCGTCAATGCGCGTCGCGGCTCGTATGCCGTGTACATCAAGAGTGCCGAGGAGATTAAACGTCTGTTACAGCTGATTGGCGCCAAGCGCAGCGTTGCCGAGATTGAAGAGGCCCGCGCGGTTAAGCTGGTGAAGAACGACGTGAATCGTCGCGTGAACGCAGAGCTTGCCAACCAGACCAGAAGTGCCGGTGCCGCCCAACATCAGCTTGCGCTCATCGATGAGCTTGATCGGCGCGGTTTGCGCGAAACGCTGCCGGACGCTCTGGCAGTTTTTTGTGACTTACGCGAGCGTTACCCCGATCTCTCACTGCGAGATTTGGGGGAAATGGCCGACCCTCCTTTGTCGAAGTCGGCCTTGTATCACCGTGTTTTGCGCCTTGAAAAGCTCATTGAAGCAAGCGGGTAGTTTAACGCAATAGCTTTTATGGTGGTTTAACTGCTGTTTTATACGTTAAAGCGTTTTAACGCAAATTTGATTTTCAATTTCGAGCATTCTCGTGAAATTCAAGCCAAAAAAAAGGTATATTAGGCGAGTGGTTAGTTTGTGGGCCTCAACGGCAGGCGCTGTAGCTTGCGGGGGCCTTACGAAAGGAGACACAATGGCAGTAAAGGTTGCTATTAACGGCTTCGGTCGCATCGGTCGTCTGGCCTTCCGCCAGATGTTCGGTCATGAGGGCTCCGAGATCGTCGCTATCAACGACCTCACCTCTCCCGATATGCTCGCTTACCTGCTGAAGTACGACTCCACGCAGGGCAACTATGCTCGCGATCACGAGGTCGTCGCTGGCGAGGATTCCATCACCGTTGACGGCAAGGAGATCAAGATCTACAAGGAGGCCGACGCCAACAACCTGCCTTGGGGCGACCTCGACGTCGACGTCGTTCTCGAGTGCACCGGCTTCTACACCAGCAAGGCTAAGGCTCAGGCCCACATCAACGCTGGCGCCAAGAAGGTCGTCATCTCCGCTCCGGCCGGCAGCGATCTGCCCACCATCGTGTACAACGTCAAC
>DBFOPE010000181.1:0-13648 GCA_048429085.1 Collinsella sp. | reverse complement strand
GCCTATCTACTGGTTTGATATCACTGCGCAGGAGAAGGCCGCCATCGACCGCCTGTACGCCTTCGGTGCTACGGGCTTCCCGTTCACCAAGACGGCCCTTTTGCTCGATAGCCACAGCGAGGGCGTCTATGATGCGGCGATCGCTATGTACAAGTCAGCCTGCGCGTACTGCAAGTGGGAGGACCAGGGCATTGTCACCATCAGCGGTATGACCGAGCGCGACAGCATGGCCTCCTCGCCCAAGTTGGAAGAGGTGCGAGAGCTCGCTCGCAAGCTCGCCTAAGGGCAAGAAGAACGCATGGCAATCGGTGTTGGTGGAAAATGCTTGCTATCCTTACCAAGAGGAATGCTGATTGCCATGCGTTGATGCTTCCGCGGACAATTCCGGCGTGCTAAAACGCCTTCTCGTTCAAGAATTCCCTGAACGCGGGAATGTCAAAGCCAACGAGACCACGCCCGCGCTCTCCAATGACGCCGTCCTCCAGGAGGCGGCGTTTGTATTGGCTTGCGTAGTTGCTGGCGACGCCCATGCGTTTGGCTATCTCCGAGACCCTGCTGGGGCCAGAATCGGGCAGCATCGCGAGCAAAAACTCAATGTCTTTATCAGAAAGCTCCCGATAGGTCGTTTCGAGAATTCGATCGCGCAGCTCCATGCGGGCAAGCAGAGAACCCTGCTGTACATCAGGTGCACTGATTTTGGGCGAGTTCTCCGAAACATCCCATGTGCGATATCCGACGAGCTGCATCATATAGGGAAATCCGTCGACGGCCTTCACGGCATCCTCGAGCGCTTCTGGCGTGATTGAGCGGCCTCCGGCCTCAACGGTTTTGCGGAATGCGTTTGCAATTTCAACGTCAGTGATTCGTCCCAACTGATGATATTGGGAACGCCTGAGGAACGAGACGGAATCGTTACGCAGCAACGCCGATACCTTGTAGGGCAGTCCTGCCATGAGTAGGGCAACTTTTTTACCTTCGCGTACAAAGTGCTGGTAAACAGAGGCAAATTGAAGCATTTCTTCGAGATCGACGGTGACTTCATCGATGGTGATGAGAAGTCCGATGTCATGTTTTTCGAGTTGCTTAAAGATGCCATTCATACGCGTGCGCCAGTTGCCCTGAGCCTCTTGAGCATATGTCCAATCGATGCCCACTGGGCCAATTTGAACACCGTTTATGCGCGCGTGAGGCTGTGAGAGGTAGCTATCTGCGGCTTCTTTGGTTCGCTCGATAATATCTTCGAGCATGCCTGGCATGGCGGAGACATTTGCTGCGATCCAGCCGTGTTCAAGCGCCGTTTCTGAAAGGAGCGAGAGAAGCGCCGTCTTGCCCGTTCCCCTTGCGCCAGTAAAAATGGTCGACAGGTTGGGATCTCCCGGGCCGTTGATAAAGCCACGGTTGATGTCACGCAGGATATGCTCGCGACCCGCTAGAAAGGGAGGGACGCTTCCGAACGTCGGGGTAAAGGGGTTCTTGCTGTACTCCATGGTAGCTCCTTTGCAAGTTTTGCTAATTTTTGCAAGTTTTGCTAACTTTTGCAAGTTTTGCTAACGACTGACCAAAGGGCATCGAAGCAGTGGCGCTGACATTTTTTACGCAGAAAAAATAAGCAGAAATCAATTTATCTGCGTTAAAAAATAGTTGAGAAGAAAACCAACGGGGCCCGGAGCTCAGCATTTACTGCGCTCCGGGCCCCGTTGGTTTGTGGCTTGGACCAGTTCGACTGCCGTCGTCCTAGTCAAACAGGCTTGGCATGTCATTTTCTTTCATAAGGGCACCGGCGGAGGGGAGGCTCTGCGCGGTGAACTTCTCGGCCGAGACGCCGGCGCCAAGGATCTCTTCGGTTGTGCCGACGGTGGTGACCGAGCGGCCCTTCTTGGCCGTAAAGGCCTGGACACCCTGCGTGTTGGTAGTCGTCTTGGTCTTGAGCAGCGACGTGTTGAAGTTCATCAGGCGGTAGTCGCTCGAGACCAGCGCGATGTCGCGGTCCTCCTTGAGCACCTGCGCATACAGCAGCTTGCTGCCGCCGTAGATGGCGTTCTTAAGGCGCTTGCGGTTGGTCTTGGTGACGTATCCAGAAAGCGCGACGCGCACCACGCGGCCGTTCTCAAAGACGAACAGCACGTCGGCCTTGTAGTCCTCGGGGTCGATGACCCAGATGACGCTCTCGTCGGGTTCCATCTCAAGATCGGTGGGCAGGTACGAGCCCAGCTGGGCCGACTTGGTGTCCTCAAACGCCGCAACCTTGCACTTGTACACCTGGCTCTTGTTGGTAAAGACCAGCAGCTCGTGGGTGTTGGAGGACGCGAATTCGATAAAGGGCTTGTCGCCGTCCTTGTACTTGAGCGTGGTGGCCTTCTTAAGCACGCGGTCGGTCATCTTCTTAAGGTAGCCATCGCGCGAGAGCATGATGGTAACCGGATATTCCTCGACCTCGGGCTCCAGGCTCACCTCAATGACCTCGTGGGGCTCAATCCTGCCCGTGCGGCGCGGCATCACGTACTTCTTGTTGACTGCGGCCAGCTCGTCGCTGATGACCTTCTTGATGTTCTCCTCGCTGGAGAGGATCTCCTCAAGCTCGGCAATCTCGCCCTCAAGCTTGGCGATGTCCTTGGTGCGGTTGAGGATGTACTCCTCGTTGATGTTGCGGAGCTTAAGCTCGGCAACAAACTCGGCCTGGGTCTCGTCGATGTCGAAGCCGCGCATAAGGTTGGGCACGACCTCGGCCTCGAGCTTGGTGCCACGGATGATGGCGATCGCCTTGTCGATGTCGAGCAAGATCGCCTCGAGGCCGTGCAGCAGGTGCAGGCGCTCGGACTTTTTGCCCAGGTCAAAGTTAATGCGGCGACGCGTGGACTCAATACGCCACTTGACCCACTCGTGCAGGATCTGGCGCACGCCCATGACACGGGGATAGCCGTCGACGAGCACGTTGAAGTTGCACGAGAACGAATCCTGCAGCGTGGTCGAGCGATAGAGCTTGGCCATAAGCTTGTCGGGGTCGACGCCGCGCTTAAGGTCGATGGCGATGCGCAAACCCGAGAGGTCGGTTTCGTCGCGGATGTCGGCAATCTCCTTGACCTTGCCCTCTTTGGAAAGCTTGACGATGCGCTCGATGATGACATCGGTCTTGGTGGTGTAGGGGATCTCGTAGACCTCGATGATGCGCTCTTCGGGAATCCAGCGCCAGCGGGAGCGGATCTGGAAGCTGCCAAGGCCGGTCTCGACGATCTTTTCCATCTCCTCGCGGCGGTAGATAATCTCGCCGCCGGTCGAGAAGTCGGGCATGGGCATGTACTCGAGCAGGTCGCAGTCTGGATCCTTGAGGTAGTGCATTGTGGCGGTGCAGACCTCGTTGAGGTTGAAACCGCAGATGTCAGAAGCCATGGCGACGCCGATGCCCTTGTTGGCCGAGACGAGGATGTTGGGGAACGTGGTGGGCAGCAGGCGCGGCTCCTTCATGGCGCCGTCGTAGCTGTCGACGAAGTCGACCGGGTCCTTGTCGATGTCCTTGAAGATCTCGGCGCTGATGGGGGAGAGCTTGGCCTCGGTATAACGTGAGGCGGCGTAGCTCAGGTCGCCCGAATAGTACTTGCCAAAGTTGCCCTTCGACTCCACAAAGGGGGCGAGCAGCGCCTCGTTGCCCGTCGCAAGGCGCACCATCGTCTCGTAGATTGCGGCGTCGCCGTGTGGGTTGAGCTTCATGGTCTGGCCCACGATGTTGGCGCTCTTCTGGCGCTCGCCCTTGAGCAGACCCATCTTGTACATGGTGTAGAGCAGCTTGCGATGCGAGGGCTTAAAGCCGTCGATCTCGGGGAATGCACGCGAGACGTTGACGCTCATAGCGTAGGGCATGTAGTTGACCTCGAGCGTCTGCGTGATCGGCTGGTCGGTGACCTCGGAGTGCAGGCCGATGACGTTCTCGGCATTGACCTGCTTTTTCTTGGGCTGGTTCTTCGTCTTCTTCTTTGCCACGATATCCTCTTGAACTTCTTATGGGCCGTCGTTATCGATTTGCTGCTACTGCAGGTCCAGCTGGTCGAGGTATTCCTTGCCGTGCTCGGAGATATGGCGCTTGCGGCCTGCCTCGTCGTTGCCCAGTAACAGGTTGAACATGGTTTCCATCTTGGTGACGTCCTCGGGCTCCACCTTGATCAGACGGCGCGTCTCGGGGTTCATGGTGGTGAGCCACATCATGTCCGGATCGTTCTCACCAAGACCCTTGGAGCGGTTGATGGAACACTTCTGGTCACCGATCTCCTTAAGGATGCCGTTCTTCTCGAGCTCGGTGTAGGCAAAGTAGGTCTTTTCTTTGCAGTTGATCTCGTAGAGCGGCGACTCGGCGATATACACGTAGCCTTCGTCGATAAGCGTGGGCACCAGTCGATAGAGCATGGTGAGTACGAGCGTGCGGATGTGATAACCGTCGACATCAGCGTCCGTACAGATGATGACCTTGTTCCAGTTGAGGTTATCCAGGTCAAAGGCGCCGAGGTTCTTGATGCGCTTGTCCTTGATCTCCACGCCGCAGCCCAGCACGCGCATGAGGTCCATGATGATGTCGGACTTAAAGATGCGCGGATAGTCTTCCTTCAGGCAGTTGAGGATCTTGCCGCGAACGGGCATAACGCCCTGGAACTCGGCATCGCGCGAGGTGCGAATGGCGCCTGCTGCCGAGTCGCCCTCTACGATGTAGATCTCGCGGCGGCTCTTGTCCTTGGAGCGGCAGTCGATGAACTTCTGCACGCGGTTGGCCATGTCGGTCTTCTGCTGCAAGTTGGTCTTGATGCTCTGGCGCGTCTTCTCGGCATTCTCGCGCGAGCGCTTGTTGATGAGCACCTGCTCCATGATCTTGTTGGCGGCGTCCTTGTTCTCGATCAAGTAGGTCGAGAGACGCTCCTTAAAGAATGCCGTCATGGCCTGCTGGATAAAGCGGTTATTGATGGCCTTTTTGGTCTGGTTCTCGTAGGACGTCTGGGTGGAGAAGCAGTTGGTCACCAGCACCAGACAGTCCTGGACGTCCTGCCACTTAATGCCGCTCTCGTTTTTGTTGTACTTGCCCTGTTGCTTAATGTAAGCATCGATGGCGCTGGTGAGGGCGCTGCGGGCAGCCTTCTCGGGCGAACCGCCGTTTTCGAGCCACGATGAGTTGTGGTAGTACTCCTGCATCATGAAGGTGCGCGAGAAGCACATGCACGCAGTAATTTTGACGTTGTAGTCGGGCAGGTCCTCGCGATCGCGACCGCGACGGTCAGCCTCGATAAAGAAGGGCTCGGTGAGATAGTCGGCACCGACCTTCTCGAGCACGTAGTCCTCGATGCCTTTGGGGTAGCAAAAGTCCTCTTCGGAAAACTCGCCATCGTCGCCCTCGATGCGCAGACGGAAGGTCACGTTGGCGTTGACCACGGCCTGGCGGCGCATGGTCTCGCGATACCAATCGTGGGGGATGCTGATGGAGGTAAAGACCTCAAGATCGGGGCGCCACTTGATGGTGGTGCCGGTACGGTCCTCATTGCTGGGCTCAATCTCGAGTGCCTTCTTCTTGGCGCCGACAACCTTGCCCTTCTTAAAGTGCAGGGAGTATTTGTTGCCGTCGCGCCAAACCGTGACATCCATGTACTCGGAGGCGTACTGGGTCGCGCACGAACCCAGGCCGTTGGTACCGAGCGAGAAGTCGTAGTCGCCGCCCTGGTTGTTGTTGTACTTGCCGCCGGCGTAGAGCTCGCAAAAGACAAGCTCCCAGTTAAAGCGCTTCTCGGAAGGGTTCCAGTCGAGCGGGCAGCCGCGGCCGTTGTCCTCTACCTGAATGGAGCCATCGCGAAAGGCGGTAAGAGTGATGAGCTTGCCGTAGCCCTGGCGCGCCTCGTCAACGGCGTTGGACAGGATCTCGAAGGCGGCATGCGCGCAACCGTCGAGTCCGTCCGAGCCGAAGATGACGGCGGGGCGCAGGCGTACGCGCTCCTCGTCCTTGAGCTGGCGGATACTGTCGTTACCATAGTTTGCGGTGTTTTTTGCCATACTCGCTCTCTCGATGCTCCTTTGCTGCGTTTTAGTCATATAGATAGTCAAGGTAGCATAGCCCAGCCCATAGGCGATTCCAACCAACACGAAATCCATCGAACAATCGTTCGGAGTATATAGACTGATAGTACGATATTGGAAAAAATAGCTGAATGAAATCAATAGATATTTGATTCCATTTAGTAGAACCTCATATATACTAAACAAAAACGAATCAGAAGAGCTTTTATTTAATAGAACGGTGATGATATGAAGATTATCGAACGTCCTCAATACATGGAAGCGCTTCTTGGCGCTAAGGGAACGCCGGACATCAAGGTTATTACCGGCATTCGTAGGTGCGGCAAATCTGTTCTACTGGAAGCTCTTGCCGATCGCATTCGTGAGGCCGGCCCCGATGCCAATATTATCCGCATCAATTTCAATCTCCTCGAATTCGAGGAACTAACGGATTATCGAGCATTGCATCGCTACGTTGAGGAAAGCTATTGCGAGGGCCTCGATAACATTGTGATGATTGATGAGGTGCAAACCTGCGTTGGGTTCGAAAAAGCGGTCAATAGCCTTCATGCATCGGGTAAATACGATATCTACGTTACTGGCTCCAACGCTTTCTTGCTTTCGAGTGACTTGGCGACGCTTTTTCGCGGGCGGACATATGAGGTCGAAGTATTTCCGTTCTCCTTGCTTGAGTTTTCGACATATCACGGAATTCATAACCCGGACGAAGCGCTTGACCGATATTTGAGAGAGGGCGGAATGCCTGGCTCGTATTTGTATCCTAGCGAGCGAGCTCGCTATCGATATATTGCGAACGTGCTAGATGTCTTGGTTTTGCGTGATGTGGAAGAAAAACATGGGGTTCGTAACAAAGTGCAACTAGAACGTGCATGCGATTTCCTAATGGACAATATCGGTAACATATCTTCTGTTAGTGGGATTGCGGCTGCGCTGGATGCTGCCGGAACGCGCGTTTCCGTGGCAACGCTCGCCCAGTACCTCGGATTTTTATGCCAGGCCTTTGCGTTCTATCGAGTGCGCCGCTATGACGTAGGCGGTAAAAAGTACCTCGCTTCGGGTGATAAATACTATTTATCGGATCATGCAATCAGATACGCAAAACTTGGAACTAAAAAACTCGACTTCGGGCATGTATATGAAAATATGGTCGCTTTAGAGCTCCTAAGACGCGGTTGGGAAATCTATATCGGGGTGCTTTATAAGAAGGAAATCGACTTCGTGGCAATTCGTCGCGATGAGCGAGTGTATATCCAAGTTAGCGATGACATTTCGCGTCAGGAAACCTTTGAGCGCGAAGTGGCACCTCTGCTTGCGATACGTGATGCGTATCCCAAGATGGTCATTGCGCGAACAAAGCACGAGGCTGTTGATTATGAGGGGATTAAGGTGGTCGACCTCGCCCGATGGCTGATGGGGGAGGGGTCGGATGTCGAATAGCGGGCGGTGGACGCCTATCTAAATCATTGCGCTGCTCGGGCGCCTTGAGCGTCTTCTTAATAATGCGGGTGAGCCACGCTCCTTACCGATGAATTCCACTTACTCGTTTCTGCCCGAGTAAGTTTGAAGACGGATGAGCCCGCTTCATTTTGTTTGCGGCTGGATACGTTTGTCGAAAAGTGCCGCGTGGATGGCTCAAATCGAACATTGGGACAGGCGTCTCGTTTTATGGGCCGAGGGCGTGCGTATCCAAGTCTTTTTGGTCCATAGGGGATGCTGGGCGGTTGCTAGTTGGGCCACGGGTCACTTCGCCGGCGCTACTTCTTGCCATACGCTCATAGTGGAAGCCGATGCCACGGAGTCGACTTGCGACTCGGGTAACGGATGAGCTACAAGCCGAAAGGAGCGGTGAGGATGATGAAGCCCATGACGAAGAAGCTGCTGTTAGGAATTCCCACCGTGACGCTTTCGGCTGTGCTGGCGTGTACGCTTGCCGGCTGCGGCGGTAGTGCTCCGAGCGGCTCGGCTGGTAGCTCGGGCGGGAGCGCGCCTGTGCAGGAGAAGACCGAGAAGCCCAAGGCCTATGAGTCGCAGACGGTCGAGGTGGCAGGCATTGTCTATGAGTCGGTGGCTCACGGTACGTTCTATCGCGGTGATGCCAAGAAGCGGGACGGCTTTTACCTGCATATCGAGATTACCAACAACAACACAAAGAACAGGACGTTTGACTCCTTTAACGTGCATGCTGCCCAGGGCGATCTTGAGGCAGGCGACCCGTTGTTTACTTCCGGCAAGGCGGCCGTGCTCGACTACGTTGCAAGCGAGGCTCCCGATGAGCTTCACGAGGGCATCGATCTTTCCAAGAGGCCAGATATCGGCCCGGGCCAGACCGTTGAGTACGTGTATTTTTGGGCGCCTAAGACGGCGTACTACGGGCCCATCACTGTCGAGTTCGTAGACGCTTACGCCCCCGCCAAGAATCATGAGGCCATGCACTTTGACACCACGGGATGCGAGACCAAGGAGTTCAAGGCGGCCGGCGGCGTGGCCGATTCTGGCGAGAAGGCAGATTTAACGGGCATCGACTGCGCATCGTACAGCATCGAGGCCGCCGATGGGTACACGCTGGATTCGTCCGACGAAGAGCGCGAAAAGGCAAACTTCTTCCACGACGAGACTGGAGGACGCCTGAACATCAGCATCTTCCCGCGCTCACCGGAGGAAGAGGTTGCAAGCCTAGAGCAGGTCTACGAAGGCAAGGAGACAACAACCGACCAGGTCGAGTACAACGGCATAACGTGGCTGCGCTTTACCGGTCCCGACAACGGCCATACGCTGTTTGCGACGGCTCCCGCGACGGGTGAAACCGTCCGTGTGTCGATCGGCTGGAAGATCGACTGGGATGCTGCCGTGCCCATGATGGAGGCGCTGAAGCTCAAGTAGCGGACTGCGATTCCCATGTCAGGCGACTCAGGGCTGGCTTCGGGTACCCGAGGCCAGCCCTTTTTGGTGTTCGATGAGCCGAGTCGGCGTCTCTCGCAAAGGTGACTGAGAGCTAGTGAGGCTTATCAGAATTGATCTCATCGGCGGTGTCGGTTTCGAGCGCCGTGCGGCGGGTGCTGTAGGCGACGAGGCCGGCGCCTGCCGCGGCGAGTGCTGCAGCGGCTGCCGTAAGGGGAGCGCTGACATCGCCCGTGCCCGCAAGCGCGCCCGCTTTTCCGGAGCGCTTGTTATTGCCGTGGTCCTTGCCACTGCCGGAGCTGCTTCCGCCGGAGCCGCCGTCCTCGTCAGCACCGCCGCCACTCGAGCCACCATCGCCGTCTGCTGTCATCGGGGCGTCGTGAAGCCCTGTCGTATCCGCGCTGCCGCATACGCCGACCTGAACTTCTGAGCGCTCGCATGCCGCGTCGGGCACATGAAGCTCGTGCAGTACGGCACCCAGCGCCGAGTTTGCGCCCGGTCGAATTTCCTCGAGCGTCACGGGATCGAGCGCCACCAGATCACGCGCCTTCGCATACAGCGTTACGCGTTTGCCCACTTCGTCGCTCCAACTCTCGGGGATGGCGAAGCTCATGCGGAACTGTGCCGTGCAGCCTGGTGCCAGCACGGCGTTGCCATTGTCGGCAACCAGCGGGTGCGTCGCAAAACGTGCGCCCAGCGTCTCGAGCGCGTACTTCACGTGTGCCATGTCGTTGGCCGAAGCATCCTCGGCGAGCTCCGGATCGTAGATCGATGCCATTCGTGCATTCGCTCCGAACCCGATGGATGCACTGGAGAACGGCTGGCTGGAGCCCTCTCGGTACAGATCGATCGTGCCGGCGGTCAGCAAGGTGTTGCCGTCGTTTCGCACCGTGACCATAAAGGATTCACCTGCTGCTCCGGGCACCACCGCGCCCGAGGTAGCGACCGCGCCCGTCGGAGTGGCACACGCCACCAAGGGCACTTCGATGCCGTGCAGCTCTGCCTCGCTCTTCTCCGCGCTCACAATGTGTGTGGCGAGCGCGGAGAGCATGCCTCCCGACGTCAAAAATGTCGTTATCTGATCGACGGGATGGTCCAGCTCGCACATCACGAACGGCTCCGTGAACAGATCGCCTGCCAAGGTGCTGGCGAAGATGCGGAAGTGCTTGCCCATCACTGCTACCGGGTTGCCTTCTTCGTCGTAGGTTTGTCCCACCTTGCCATCGGTGTTCTCTACATAGAGCACGCACCTGCCGTTGTTGCTTACGCTAAACGATGCCGGGCCACAGCCTGCGGCACCCACGGGCTGCGTTGCAAATGCCGATGCGCCTCGCGTCCAAGTAATATGCTGCAGTTGCTCGTTGACGGTTGCCAAAAAGCCCGAATGTTGTGGCCACGGCACCGCGTGGGGTACTGTGGCATCTGGTGGCATAACGCCCCAACCCGTGATGGACTGGCCGATCACGGCATACGATGCGCAGCCACAACCGTTTGCAGTTTCGTATGCAACGGGCACCACCATTTTGCCGTTGATATTCTCGGGTACGCCCAGCTCGATGCTCGATGGCGCTTGCGGAAAGCGGAGGACCTGACGGAACGTGAGGCTGTCGCCCGAAACGTCCGACCACAGGGTAAAGCACTCCAGCGCAACCTCGGCCTCGCTGCCGAGCGCCTTCTCTGCGGTGGCTCCGTGGCGGTGGAGGTAGGCGCCCGACAGACGTCCGTCGACAAGTGTCTTGCCCACCGTGATGCGTGGGCACTGCAGACAATGGTGGCCATCCTCCTGAAGGCGGCCGCGCGAGATGCTGCGCCACGACGTGTGCGACATCACGCGAACTCCGTCGTTGCTTATGCGCAGGCGCACAACGGACAGTATGCCGGCTGTGCTTGCCGTATCGAAAAGGGTGTTGTCGCCGTCGGGGCGCTCGCCCGAGACCAGCAGCACGTAAGCGTCCTGGTTTTCTCTTCCGTCCGTATATTCCACTACGTCGAAGTCGTAATCGAATATGCCGTCGCGCTCCACGTCGCCCTCGCCAAAGCCAAGGGGGAAGTCCACGGGCATGGGGGCAGACCACGTGCCGTTTGCCTTTGTGTGCACCACTAGGCGCGAGCGGCCATTGTCGCCGTAGCGCACCGAGGTGATACGGAACAGGCATTCTACGCCGGCAATCATTGCCAGCTTCATGTGAGCTTCGCTGAGCACGCCAGCAAACAGCACGTTGTCGCTCGAGGGCTTGATGCCGCCACGCTCGTCCTCCGATACACCAGCAGAATTGGCGTTGGGGTCCGCAACGGCGTTCGTCGCCTGCCCGATATGGGTGTACGCATACATCGGCGCGGCGTTTTCGTCGTTCTCTATCAGTGCATGGACGAAATGCTCGATCTGTCCCGTGTCGTCGCTTTCTGCATCCGCCTCGAGCTCAATGCGCGTGACCGCTTGATCCCAATCGCGCACGACAGGCGCGACGTTTACGGCGGTGGCCTTAACTTCGGCGCGTGCGAGTAGCTCGGCGTTGGTGACGATGGTGGCCGATGCGATAAATTGCGGCACGCCGCCCGCCTCGATGTTGCCGGGCGTGCCGAAGCAGGCATCCAGCGTGTAAGGCGTATCCCCACCCAATGCAAGCTCAGAGCGTTGGAGCGCATACTGGTTGCCATTGTTCACCGACATATTCCACGAATCGAGGAGTGTGGGCCACGACCCCGACCAAGCCTTGGTGGTCCACTTGAACATTACGAACTGGAGTATCACATCGACATCGACGTCCGCACCCACGCGCAGTCGCGGAAGCTGGTGTCCATCTGCCTTCTCGTACCCAATGAACAGCGTGAGGGATGCAGCGCCGCGCACGGCAGACGAAGCGACGCCTGCAACGCCGGCTCCAAAGGTGACAGCAAGCCCGATCTGGATGGTGAACGAGCCCGACGTGTTTGAATAGTCGAGCGAAATGTTTTTAAAAAACGCCGCGCCGCTGCCGTGCGTGTGGGCACCCACGGTGAGCGCCAGTTTTGCCAGCACCCAGGGGTTGACGTTTAGGAAAAACGGCACCGGTCCCAAGGTGAACTGCTCGGTCCAATTGAGGTCGGTTCTTACCTGGAAGAGTGCCTTAATATTGCCGTATGCGGGGTCGTTGTTGCTGCCCCAGGTTTTGCCCACCCAATCGTAGGCGAGCGAGCCGTACAGCTGTGTGGCGATATCCATCGTGAACAGCGGCGTGCAATGGTGGCGAAGGAGCTTAGTGTTTCTTGGATCGGTGCCCGAACCGGCACTCATACTCTTGTACTGATTCCACTTCCCCTCCATCTCGTCGAGGTAGCGGTTTGCCTGCTTGGCGCCCGACTCGCGCGGCGATTTCTTCCAGTACTCCGGATCCGGATTACCTGAATCGTTCATGTAACCGACCGGTTTGTATCCTCCGCCAAACAGCACGTACCCGGCAAAAGAGAAATCGAACAAAATGGGGAACGAGGGCATCCAGCACGTGAACTTGTTGCCGCCAATGCCGGGAAACGCCGCCGGAAAATCAAACGGAGTGATCTCTTGGTCCATGGTAGTGGGGACGATAGTGGTCGAGCCCGATTCTGCCTTTGCGGCCGGCGCGGTGACAACGGCCATGGGGGAGGAGAGTGTATAGGTCTTGCCCTGGTAGTCGAGGACAAAGCGCAGCTTGCACCCTTCTTCCAGAAGGTTTGACGCTGCATCGAGGAACTTGTCTTCGAGCGTGAACGTCGCCAGATTATTCGTGCCCGATGCGCTGGCCTTGACTTGGCCAATCTGCGTGACGGTTTCGGGTGAGCTACTCGTGGCGGGCATTACCTTGTTGATGTGCAGCGTTGCCTGTCCACCCTGTGGCAGATGTGCCTGCACGGTAAAGGCGTGCGTGTCGGGCTGCTCGTTTGCCGTGTCGTCCTTCGGCAGTGCCATGAATGTAGCGTCGGCGTACTGGATGTCCCAATCGTCGAATGTGAGCTGGCGAAAGTACGGCTCGCCGTCGGAAAGCGGACGCGTTGGAGCGGTTATGGCGGTGCCGCCCTGGATACGCGCGAGGGGAATCTCGACATCGCGGTAGCCTGCCATGCTAATGGAGATGCCGCCGTTAAAGTCGTACGCGTCGAGAAGCGTTGCCTCGTCCACGTAGCCTTCCGAAAGCGGCGCGACCTCAAAGATGGCCGTGCCTTCGTCATCGGTCGTGGCGGCGAGTTGCTTGCCTGCGGCATAGCGCGATGTGAGCGTGACCTGGGCACCCGTGATGGGCGTATTCTTGTTGGCAACGTCGACCACGACCACACCAAACATGGTGCGCGAGAGAACGAGCACCCTGAAGGGGTCTTTTTCGTCGGCATGGGCTTCGGTGGGCGCGAACGGCAATATGAAGGCGTTTGCGCTTCCCGGCACGCGCGGCAACATAACGCTCGCCAGCGAGGACGCTCCGGCAACAAGTAACGAACGGCGATCAAGCATCTTTGGCTCCCATCCCGCAGGTATCGGTGGAAATAATCCAATTTTGCGAGAAGGCGCCACGTGGCGGTAGTGCCGTTCGATGGCCAAAATGTCCAATTTGAGCGCGCGAAAGCGTCGGGCCCCCGGGACGCTTTCGATATGCCAGGTAGTCTGGCCGCTAACGCAACATATGCGCGACCAGCTCGGCGCGAGTTCCGATACCAAGCTTGGCATACACTCCTGATAGGCGGTTTTTGACGGTACCCG
>DBFOPE010000180.1:0-9310 GCA_048429085.1 Collinsella sp. | reverse complement strand
CATTGCCATATCGCCAGTCGAGGGCATAAAGCCTCCGGTGGTAATGCTAGGGGGTGTGCCGGTGGGCGTGTTGATGAGCGACGCCTCCAGGCTGCCCGTCGACCCGTCCGCGCTGTCGGCGCGCAGGGGCGACTCGGCCGTGATGGTGAGCTTGGGCTTGGCGGCGGCCACCTGGTCGACGTCCAGGCCCTCGGCCTTGACCGTCACGGAGCGCGTGCCCTCAAAGGCGGTGTAGCCCTTGGGCGCCTTGAGCTCGCGGACCTCCAGCTTGCCCGAGTCCACGCCCGAGACGGTCACGCGGCCGTCCTCGCCCGTGGTGACGGTGGCCTTGCCCTCCGCATCCCACATGCCGTCGGCCGCCAGCGTGCGACCACGGTCATCGGCGATGCTCAGGACCGCCCCGGCAAGCGGCTTGTCGCCGTCGCTGCCGCGCTTGGTGAGCGCGAGATCCCAGGTGTAGGCGCACGCATCGTCGCTCGGCGTGCGGGTAAAGCCGGCATCGCCGGACTGGTCGGCAAAGGGAGAGCGCGGGTAGCGCAGGTAGACCTCGTTGGGGTTGCCCTTCGCGATGCCGTGGTTGCATGCGCTGTTGAGCGGCGCATTGTACACGGCGACCACGCGGGCGCCCGCGGTGAAGGCGTCGGCCCCGCCGAGCGCGGCGATGAGGTCGCCGGTGCACACGGTGAAGGTCTTACCGTCGGCCGCTACCTTGGTGGCGCACTGGGCCGTGATGTCGGTCCAGCCCTTCGCGGGCTCGGTGCCGACGCGCCCGTCCTTGCCGGTCGAGACGGCGTCATAGCCGCCGTCCGCGCCCGCCGCCACGTACACGCGCACGCTCGCGGCCACCTTGGAGGAGTCGAGCCCCGCGCTCATGGTGTCGACGAACTGCACCGTATAGGTGCCGTAGGCCGTGAGCCCCGCCGGGACCGTGACAGAGAGGCGCCAGTACAGGTCGTCGGCGACCGTGGCGTCGGCGGCCTTCTGCCAGGCGGCGGTGCTGTCCTCCAGCACATGCTTGGAGACCCTGGGCGTCGCGGCCTTGGGCTTGACGGTGACGGCGCTGCCGCCGACCAGGGCCATGATCGGCGCGGTGCCGGCCTCGCCCTGGGCGATGACGTCGTCGTCGGCGACGATGAGCCAGTAGCCACAGGGCAGCTCTGACGCCGTGCCCGCGTTAAGGGGCACGGCGTCAGAGCTCTGGAGGGAACGAGCGAGCTGTGCGCTCAGCGCGCTCGTAAGGTGGGAATCGGCGTTGAGCCATTCGGCAGCTTCCTGCGCGGTGGTCTGGGAGTTGGGCATGCCGGCGCTGTGCAGCACAGGCAGCGCGGCGTCGCGCACGGCGTCGCTTGCCCAGGCGAGGTCGGTGGCGATCTTGGCGTCGCTGTCGCCGTCGACGACGTTGGCGCTAAAGATCTGGTAGGCATCGTAGCTGCGCGCCACGGTGCCGCTCACCGTGATGGAACCGGTCGAGGTCGGCGCGGCCTGCGCGGAAGCGGGGAACACAACCGCGCAGGTGCCGATCAGGAGGGCAAGCAGCGCAAACAAGATCGGGAAGGAGCAAACTTTCTTATTCACGACGCTCACCCCCCTTCGCATTCGCCTTGCGACGAATGTACATCCAGGCTGCAGCAGCGCAAAGCACCGCCGCGCCGGCAAGGTACGTCAGCGTGACGCCCGACATACCAGAAAGGGGCAAAGAAGGGGAGTAGGTGTTGGTGAAGGTGGGGTTAGGGGTTGAATTCGCGCTCACATTATCGTTGGCGTCGACCTCGTAGTAGACCGGCGTGCATTTCAGCGTGCCGTCACCGTTGTCCGTTGCCGTTACCACGACCTTGAACCTCTTGGTGTCGTTCTTGTAGCCTTCGTGTTTGGTGCCATCGGCCTCGCTGGCGTCGCATTCACGGATGTAGTAGGTGAACGTTGCTTTGCCATTGGTAAGATCATTGATGCCCAGTGGACCGATTGGTACCGGATCGAACGTTACTGTCTGAGAATTTCCCGACTCAGCAGAAGTATATTTGGTCTGAGGGGGTGTCTCCGTGTTGTCGGAATTCTCAGCATACAGCTCGAACTTGAACCTCTTCATCTCGCCGCCGTCGACCTTCTTGGTCACCTGAGGTGTCCAAGAGCCCTTGGCTGTGTATGCATTAGTAAAGGTCTTATCATTAATAAAGATCTTACCGTTCGTGAGATTAACGGACACATTACTGACATCGCTCGGAGTAACCTCCATCGAGTCCCCTTTGGTGAGATTAGTGACCTTTACTTTTCCAACCGAGTAGTAGGTGTAAGTAATGTCCAGCACCTTCTGTGTCTGGGCCACCGTTGTTTCAAATTCAATCTTGTAGATAGTCTCGTCGCAAGTCACGCCAGAAACGGGATTGTCACCGGGGTCCTCAACGAGGTAGTAGACAATCGAGCCATCGGAGTAGACCTCGCCCAGATTAAAGGCAAAGTTGCCGTCACTATCATTCGTGACCCCATCGCCAACTTTTGTGCAGCCATTGAGTTGCAGCTTGTGATCGGCAAACGAGGGATCCTGCTTGTTTGTACCCCGTTTGAGCAGCTGGAACTTGAACTCTCCGTCTTTAAGCGCACGACCCGTTAGCGCCTTAGTGCCGTTGAGCTTCATCTTGGGGTACACGTTCACCTCCGTGGTGGAGCCAGCGATTACGTCGCCGTTGGTCATGATGCCGCCACCGTGAATGTTGGATCTGTTGCCCGTGATGAAGAGGGACGCAGCCGCGGTAGCAGCATCTTTATCTTCCTGAATCGGCTTAGATTTAAGGCCAATCCTGTACTTAGCTTGGGCGCCCTCGTACTTGCCGATAGACGTTGGTGTTTTGTCGATCGTGCCCGTCCAGTTGGCAGCACCGCCGCCAAGCATCTGACCCGTTACGGCTGCGATGTATTCACCGTTAGTACTATCGCGAATAAGAAAAAGATCCTGGTGACCGGCTTTTTTAAACTCTTCAGTTATTTCGCCGCCTTTGTTGTTAGGGAGCCAATCCTTGTCATCGGTCTTTTCGTGTGTGCCGCCCGATCGGTTATAACTACCGTCAGGTTTACCGTCAGTATTACCGAAAACCGCGATGCCATTGGTATCGGTAATGGCAGTCTTACCAGTCGGGCAAGCGGCAAACCCGCCGCCAAAGCCATTGGCATGATTGTTGGTAATCAGCGCGTTATATATATTGAGGCTCGCCGATTTAATGCCTTGTTCACTGCTACCCTGAACGAACACGCCGCCGCCACCCCAGTCGTTGGTGGTATTGGTCGTATTGTTAGTGATATAAGCGTGTGAACCTTTCGGCACTTCAAACACACCAACGGTAGGCGCAGCGATACGGATGCCGCCACCCTCTGAGTTTTGCGCCACATTGCTGGCGATGATTCCACCAGAAAACGTAAACCCGGAAAGAGCTCGATTCCAAGCGCCAGCATAAACGCCGCCGCCAGCCTCGGCAGAGTAGTTACCGGTAATGTAACCACCGTTAATTGTGAGACTGCCGCCATTGAAAGCAGCAATGCCGCCACCACCATGGCAACCGTTACCCTTGTGTCCTTCATCGATATAGTACTGATATTTGTTGTTAGTAATGTAACCATTCGTAATGGTCACCATAGAGCCCTCAGCACAAATTCCCGCGCCATAACCGCTTTCATAATTATTTGTACCGTTACCGGAGATAATACCGCCAACCATGTCTACCGCAGAATCCTTGGCATAAACGCCGCCGCCACTGGGGGCATAGTTACCAGCAATTACGCCGCCAGAGATCTCCAGGGTTGAGCCCTCATCCAGGGTTGAGCCCTCAACATGAATTCCAGCACCAGCACCATCGCTGCCCATAGAAGCACCACAAACGTATCCGCCACTCATGCTGACGGTAGAGCCGTTATCGGCATAAATCAGGTGGCGAACATTTGCGTCCTGATTCGTGGTCAGCACGCCGCTTTGAAGGTTAAACGTACCGCCACAGACGTTGATGAGCCTCATCGTAGAGTGAGCAGTGGTGCCCACGATGGCGCCATTGATGGCAACCTCGTGCTTGAAAAGGGTCTCGGTAGTAGCAGTGTCACTCGAAGTCGAATCAGTCACGTAGTAAGTGAGCTTACTGGGCGTTGTGCCGTCGTAATCGAGCTTAGCAAGGTTGCCGTTTTTGTCGCCATCCTGCTCGAACTTGTTATCAGCCGCCTGCTGCAGATCCTCAATCGTGAGCGTCGCACCCTCGGGCACATTGAACATGGACATGTTGGGCGACTTGCCAGGCTCCACGCCCGAGTGTTTGATCTTATGGCCGTTGAGGTCGATGGTGGTTTCACCCTGGCCAAGCGTAATGTCGCTTGCATACTCAATATCGAGATTCAAGCGATATTTGCCGGCCTTTTTATCATTTTGAAGGTAGTGAGATAGGTCGTCTGCAGAATTAATCAGCGTATATTCGGTCGCATCCTCCGCAACAGGTGGAATTGCGCCCTCATTGCTAGCGTCATCCGCGGTCTGCTCGGCATCCTCGTCCTGCGAGTCTTCCTCGGACAGCCCCTCAGACTGGACATCATCTCCAGCCTCGCCACCCTCAGCGTCGTCACTATTCTGGTTTTCGGTATCCCCGTTGTTGGTGTTGTCTACATCAGTAGACTCACTTGAGGAACCCCCCCATCACAGTTTCCTCGGTAGAAACCGTCTGGGCATCGTTGGCAATGGCCTGCGAGATCGGGGGCATGACGAGCGACAGTACCAAGCTCAAAACGGAGGCTCCGCACAAAACGCCTGCCAGTACACGGCGCGTCGCTTTTTTACGCTGCTTAGATTTATCTGAATTCGCTTTCATCGATGTCTCCTCCCCAAGAGACCGCGATCTTGCTCTTTCACCATCAAACGTATCTGCGCAATCTGTAATTGCGCTCGCGTAGTAATCCGTATTGTAGCGATTGTTTGAATATCTGAGCAAGAAAACCGATGGTTTTGTAGCGAATTCTCAATTCTCAATTCTCTTGACATTTGCTCAGATTTACCTTCATTTATTCGCTATCTATTTTTGGTTTCTGCTGGTAATTTAGTTGACTATCATTTTTTAATGGCATTAGATTTATTTGCACAACATTTTGCTCAAGAGCAAACATCCCGCTCACGGTCGAAAATCGACCGTGAGCGGTAGGTCATTAGCCAGCAGGAATACCTTACCAAACTGATGAGAATATCTTTAACCCATCGGTGGTTAGAAGCATGATGTTCAGACAACGTTATTTGAATTTTCGCGCAGATTTTAGGTATCAATTCGCCCAAATCGCCTGAGGCCGCCACAAAGGCGCCTGCCCCCTTTGTGGCGGTTCTCCCCCTGCGCTACAGCAGATGCTCCTCGATAAAGATCGCGATGCCGTCTTCGTCGTTGCTGGCGGTTACAAAATCGGCGGCGGCACGGGTGGCATCGCTACCATTTGCCATGGCCACACCCACGCCGGCGTCGGCCACCATGCAGGTGTCGTTGTCCGCATCGCCAAACACGCAGATGTCCTGGAGCTCCATGTCGTTGAGCTCCGCTACGCGCACAAGGCCGCGCGTCTTGGACACGCGCGGATCCATGAACTCGTAAAGCCGTTGCGTGGTTTGCAGAGCCGCCGCCTTGACGGTGTCGTCGGCAAACGTCGATGCTCGCTCAATCACCCGCGGCATTACCTCGGGCGCCATGGTAAACATCACCTTGGGCTGCGGCTCGCGCAAGAACTCGGCAAAATCGACCACCTGGTAGGGCACGCCGTCGACGCGCGACAGGTGCTCGACGCACGCGTTGCTCTCGGGCACGTAGAACATGCCGTCTCGGGGGCAGACGGGCGTTGCCGGAAGGTCCGCCATGTGCTTGCAGATGCGCGCGATGGTCTCGCCCGGCAGCGGATAGCTCAGCTCGTTGATGTCGTGCGCGCGGTCGATGACCTCGGCGCCACCGCAGCCCACCAGCACGTCCACCAGGCCTTCGATGCCCCAGAGCTCGTACATGGCCTCGGTCGCGTGGGCGTCGCGCCCGGTGCACAGGCCAAAGAGCACGCCGCGCTCGCGCAGGGCGCGGATCGCCGCCACGGTGCGCGGGGACACCGTGTGCTGGCTCGTGAGCAGCGTGCCGTCGATATCGCAGAACACGGCTTGATGTGGCTGAAGGTGGTGTCCATGGGGGCCTTTCTGGGTTGTGCGGAGGTGTGGGGTGTATTCGTGAACGGCGTACATGGTATACCAAGGCACAGGCCGTTGGGACCCGATCACCACAAAGGAGCCTGCCCCCTTTGTGGTGGCCGAACCCGAAGGGCGGCCTGGCCCGAGGCGCAAAGCATCACAACATTCGACGTTTTTCGGCAAAATCGCGATTTTCATCAAATGTTGTGATGGTTTTTACTGCCTTGCGGCACGATCAAAATGCCGGCGTCCAAACAGCAGCAACGCCGCGGGAACCGCCGTCACGACCATGCCCGCCCCTACGAGCGTCTGCTGTACGCCAAATGTCGCCGCCAGCCATGGGGCAATTGCCAGCGGGGCCACGCCGGCGAACATGTTGCCAAAACCCATGACCGAGTTCACGCGACCGAGCTGCTCGAGCGGGGCCGTCGTTTGCACGATCGTGTTGTGGAGCGGGTTGACGACGCCCCACGCCACGCCCAGGACAATCTGGCCGACAAGGGCTACGCCCACGTACGGCGTTCCCACGTAGAGCAGGCTTCCCAAACCCACGGACATGAGCGCCATGAGCAGCGTTTTAAGGTTGACCAGGTGCGGCGGCAAGCGGAGCGCGACCACGGCGCCCAGCACCGCGCCCACACCGCTGGCCGACGAGAGCCAGCCCATCCACTCAACACCGACGTGCAGGACATCGCGATAGAAAAACGACTCGAGCGGATCGAAGGCGCCGTAGCCAAAGTTTGAAAGGAAAATGATGCAGAAAAGTAGCGCGAGGACGCTGTTGGTGAAGACTGTCTTGATGCTGGCTGCGAAGGTGGCGCGGGAAGATGTGTTGCGGTCGGGACTTTGGCTGGCCTTATCTGATGTGATGTCGCCAATCGCGGGTTTGCCTTCGTGTGTGGCGGCCTGACCTGCACTTTGTCTAAAGCCCCAACCGGCGACGAGCGCCAGCACTGTAAAGAGCATCATGAGCACGAACACCGCACGCGACGACGCAGCCGCCGCGACAAAGCCGCCCAGCGTGGGACCAACGATGATACTCACGTTTGAAAACATGGCGATGGCGGAGTTGATGTCTTTGAGCTCGACGGGGTCGTCGGTGAGATATGCCGGATAGGACGTGGCGATGGGCTGGGCGAATCCCATCGCAAAGCCCAGGAGCACCGCGCCGAGCAGGACGATGCCGGTCGCGCTGCCAAAAACGAGGATCGCCGCGCCGGTTGCCAGCGTGCCGACGATACTCAGCAAGAAATGACGGCGCGGGCCCCAGGCGTCGAGCGCCGCGCCACCCGCAAAGGATCCCAAGATCACGAATACGTTCATAAACAGAACGGCCAGCGATGTCGCCACGACTGAGGCATCGTCTGCATAGGTGAGCGTTCCGATGACGCCGATAAAGTAGCTGGTCTGAAAACCGGTGTAAATGAAAAAGCGCATCGCCACCAGGCGCTTGGCCTGCACGGACAGCGATGATTGAGACTCTGAGAAAAGAGAGGCGAGCATGGAGACTCCTTGTTTCATACGAATGTGGACGGCGGGCATTCGCCACCGTCTGTCAAAACAATCTATCCGCATGAAACATTAAGGACGCATCGAGCCTCTTCTCTCCGTTTTTCACCCGTCATGAACTACTTGGTAGATTGTAAGGCATGCCCTACACATCTACCAAAGCAAAATCCACCGCAAAGGTGCCTGGCCCCTTTGCGGTGGAAGTGACGTTTGCCCAGATAAAACCTGCCAAAATAAACCTGTCCCTTTTTGGCAGGTTTTAGGCTAGATAATCTTGAATCAGGTCGCAGATGGCTCGGGCGTCGTTGATGTTGATGGCTCGGGTCGCAAAGCCGGCGTCGAAGGCCTGACGCGCCAGGGCCTCATTGCAGGCAAGGGCCAGCGTGTGACCGTCGACCAGGTCGAGCGAGCTCTTGCCGCGCAGACGGTCGACACCGGAGCGCGCGACCACGATGTTGTCGAAGCCCTCGGTCTTGTAGCCCTC
Organism: Collinsella sp.; assembly: GCA_048429085.1. Classification (GTDB taxonomy): domain Bacteria; phylum Actinomycetota; class Coriobacteriia; order Coriobacteriales; family Coriobacteriaceae; genus Collinsella. Next base: position 1,148 of record DBFOPE010000180.1, on the reverse strand, counting down.
GATGATCACCACGTCGACATCGTTGTAACGCGACAGCAGCTCGCGCGCGGGCATCTCGTCCTCCTCGCGCGTGTCGGCGTACTCCGCCCAGCGCGTGGCGCAGATAAGGCCCACGTGCTTGGATCCGGCCTGGTGATGGCGCCAGGTGTCCTTAGCGGGCACATCGATATCAAAGCCGTGGTGCCCGTGATGCTTGAGCGAACCCACACGCAGGCCGCGGCGGGTGAGCTCGGCAATGACCTTCTCGACGAGCGTGGTCTTGCCCGAGTTTTGGTAGCCGATAAACGCGATCGCAGGGACAGCCGGGGCCGGAGCCGCAGGCGCGACGGCGACGGGCGCGCTTGCGAGCGTGGCACCGTCAGCGGCCACGGCCTCAACGGCAGCGGCCTGACGCTCTGCACGATCCCACACGCCCGAGCGGCCACCCTCCTTGTGCAGCAGGCGCACGTCGACGATCTCCATGCCGCGATCGACCGCCTTGCACATGTCATAAATCGTTAGGCACGCGGCACTCGCGCCGGTCAGGGCCTCCATCTCGATACCCGTCTTGCCCGTCACGCCGGCCGTAACCAGCACGTGAAAGCCAACCTGCCCGTCCGCGCGCGCCGGCGCCCAGCCCTCGGGCACGTCCTCGGTCGGCGTCCCCGCCGGAGCGATGGGCGCAATGTCGCACTTACTCTTGGTAATGAGCAACGGATGACACATGGGAATGATGTCGCTCGTGCGTTTGATGGCCATAATGCCCGCCACGCGCGCGCAGGCGAGCACATCGCCCTTTTTGGCGCGGTCCTGCAGCACCATGGCCTGCGTCTCGGGATGCATGAGGATGGTGCCCTCGGCGATGGCGATGCGATGGGTCTCGGCCTTGTCGGACACGTCGACCATGCGTACCTCGCCCTTGGCGTCCACGTGCGTCAGCTCGTCGCGACGGGCATCGCGGGCGGGCTCGCCGGCGACGCTGGCGGCCGGCTGTGCGGCTGCGACGACGTCGCTGTCAGTAGCCGTGGCTTTGTGGGCAGACATCGCGGCCCTGCGAGCGGCCTTGGTGGCATCGGCGTACCTGCTCTTGGCCATATGATCATCCTCCGATTTGGGACATAAATCGTTGCGTGCCCTCAATTATCGCGTGTTCCTGCGGTTTGTGGGCC
>DBFOPE010000179.1:0-22303 GCA_048429085.1 Collinsella sp. | reverse complement strand
GGACGCTTTGCTGGCTACCCGCTCGGCCGCAGAGCAGGGCCTGGTGGCCGGTGGCGGCGTGGCGCTGCTGCAGGCCGCGTCCGCGCTGGACGGCCTCGTATGCGAGAACGCCGAGGAGCAGCTGGGTATCGACATTCTGCGCAAGGCGCTGGAGGTGCCGCTGCGCGCTCTGGCGGAGAATGCGGGCTATCGCGGCGACGTGGCCGTTGAGAAGGTCAAGGAGCTGCCGCTGGGCCAGGGTCTGGATTGTATGACTGGCGAGTACGGCGACATGATCGGCCGTGGCATCGCCGACCCGGCGAAGGTTACGGTCACGGCGCTTCAGGCCGCCGCTTCTGTGGCGTCGCTGATTCTGATCACGAACGCCTCCGTCAGCGAGATGGTGCCCGAGGAAGACTAACGTCCTCGTCGAAACCCGGTTCTGCCATGCGGGCCCGCGCAATCGCGCGGGCCCGCTGTCGTCCGACATGGAGTGCGCTCGTTTCCGTTTAACCGGTATGCCGCGCCGGTTATAAGAGCTTGTCCTTGAGAAGCTCCAGCATCTCGGCGATTTCAGAAACGGGTTCGGGGTTTTCGCTGCTCAGCCAGCTACAGAGGACGGCGAAGGTGCCCTGAAAGATGAACTCGCGCGTATACTGCGTCTGCGATTTCGTGCAGCTGCTGGCGATGGCGAGGTTTTTGAAGAGCCCGTTGATGCCCGGCAGGGAGAAGAGGTGCGTTGCGAATTCGTGGCTCGGGATGGCCCGCACGAGCGTGCAGAAGGTCGTGCGCTGCTCGTAGAGGTTGGCGAGCACAGACGCTACGGCGCCTTCTTGTTCGGGGATGAGTGCAAGGCTTTCGTCGAGCTGCGCAAGAAAATCGCTCTCGATCTCGTTGAGCAGGTCGGTTTGGCTTCCGTAGTACTTGTAAAAAGTAGTGCGGTTTATCTGGGCGGTCTCGCATATCTCGAGTACTGAAATCTTGTTCAAGGGCTTCTTCTGGAGCAGGTGCACGAGTGCGTTTTTCAACAGCGTCTTGCTCAGGCGTATCCTCTAGTTCTCCATCAAGCGCTCCCTCGACAAAAATGCTTCGAATGTTCATTTCAAATCAAATACTGCATAGTGCGTTGAGCATGCGACATTTGTCTATCAACAGACTGTTGACTACAAACCGTTGTGTTTACTATTGTACAAACCATAGCGAGATGTCAATACGCCAAAACTCAGTTCTCAGCAGTTGAAGGAGGCGGTTCGCATGAAGTTCTGGCAGAGGTATTGGTACTACATCGGAGGGGTCGCTTTCGTTATCCTCGCGTTCGCTATGGGGCTTTGGGGCAGCGCCGCCCTTGACTACGTGCAGGTTTTGCTCATCTTCAGCTGGATGGGCATGTTGGTGCATCAGTTCGAAGAGTATGCCTGGCCGGGCGGTTTTCCGCTCATCTCGAACATGATCGTCTTCAACGAGATCGAGCGTCCGGATCGCTATATCTTGAACCAGCGCCAGTGCTTCGTCAGCAACGTCGTCCTGTGCTATCTATGCTATATCGTTCCGATCTTCTTCCCGCAGCTCATTTGGCTTGCCGCGGCTCAGATATTCCAGGGTCTCTGGCAGATTCCGGCGCATGGCATCGTGCTCAACATGCGCTTGAAGTCCAAGTACAACCCCGGTCTTTTCGCGGCGGTGTTCTTGCAGCTGCCCGTCGCCATCGTGTTCATATGGTACGTGCTGACGTTCATGCCGGAAGCCGCTAATCAGCTTTGGTGGGGCATTCCCGGTTCGCTCGTGCTGCTGGGCATCTCGTTCGGCTTGCCGATCCTCTTCATGCATGACCGCGATTCTAAGGATCCGTTCGAAGAGCGAGAGCTTTGGGGTTACAAGCGCGAGTACGTTGCGAAGGTTTGGGAAGAGCGCAAGGCTGCCGCAGCGGCAGATCCCGGCAGCGTTCCGAAGGGTCTCTTCGGCAAAGCGAAGAAAGCGAAGTAGGAAAGCGAGTAGACAAATGGCAAGCAATTTCGTTAAGAAACTGGACAAATGGTGCGATAACCAGTGGATCGTCTTCCTGTGCGTCACGGCGACGGTGGTGGCGGTGCTTGCCGCCGTCTTCTGGGATGTCATGCCTCTGGGCAGCAAAGCGGGCGTTTTCGTAGCTTTCATCATGGCTTTCCACGTGCTCGAGGAGTGGAAGTTCCCCGGCGGCCTCCATTGGTTTTACAACACGAGCGTCTTCCGCCCGAAAGACGAGAGCCTCTACGATCCGACGCGTTATCCCATGAGCCGGCTCACGGATATGGTCACCAACGTGGGGCTGCAGTGGATCCCGCTCGTTTACGCAGCGCTCTGCTTCTTCCTTCCTCTGTCGAACGCGGTTGCGCTGTGCGTCATCCTGCTGTGCGTCATGGAGCTGTTCGCCCATACGGCGGGCGGCGTCGCCACCTACCTCTGGTATCGTGACAAGGGCAAGAAGACCATCTACCATACGGGGCTCGCCACGTCGCTCATGATGTTCTTGCCGGCCGCAGCGTACCTGATCGCGCATATCGCAGGTGTCACGGCAACCGATTGGCTGTGGTGTCTGGTGTTGTTCGCTGTCATGTGCTGCGTGTGCGTGCCGCTTACGGAGACGCCTCTCAAGAAGTGGGTTCGCAAGCAGGAGCCGGGCATGTTCGCGTTCGAAGATGCCAAGTACTACATGCGTTATGGCGGCTATTGCAAGGAGGATGTCGAGCAGTCCGAGGCTCGCGTTGATTAAGAGGACGCCGAGTATGGGGTGCGATAGGGCGTGGCTTGTATTCATGTACGCTGCGAGGCTCGCCGCGCCGTCAAGGGTTAGGAGTTCGCTTTCGATCGAGTTAAAAACGTGTAGACCTTGTGAATCACTGAGAAATGATTTGCGTTCGTTAAGACAGACGGGTAATATTCTTTCTTGCCGCTTTTCCTGTTTGAAGGCACTTCGGGCAGGAGAGGTAGGCGCAACATAACGATGCGGGGTGGAGCAGTCTGGTAGCTCGCCGGGCTCATAACCCGGAGGTCGTAGGTTCAAATCCTGCCCCCGCGACCAAGAACTTGCAGCTCGTCGGCCTAGCCGGCGAGCTTTTTTGTTATTGCGGATCAATGTTTTCGACCCAGTTCTCAACTTCCCAAACAAAATCTCGATCTGTAACATCTGGACCCGATTTGGGCGGCTAGGTGTTACAGATCGAGATGTTTCGGCAGGACGATCTTTGTTTGTCTAAATCTGTAACACGAGGGACGGATTTTGCCGAGTTGTTGTTACAGATTGAGATTTTCTAGCAGGCGGGTTTGGTTTGTCTTGATCTGTAACACCTGGGGTCGTTTTTGGCCGATGGATGTTACAGATCGAGACATTTTGTTGGGACGGTTCCCGTTGTCCAGATCTGTAACAGGTAGGGGCCAAAAGTGGGTCTAGATGTTACAGATTGAGATGTTTGGTCGGACCGAATTTGTTCGTCTCGATTTGTAACATCTAGGGTCGTTTTTGGTCTGTAGATGTTACAGATTGAGATTTTCCGCCGGGACGGTTTTGGTTTGTCTCGATCTGTAACAGCTGCTCGGCAAAATAGGGTCTTACTGTTACAGATTGAGACAAACCGACGGGCCGCCCCGCCCCATCCACCTGCCGTCACCTGATATTCGCCGATTTCCGTTGTGCCGCTGTACCCCCATGTCATATCCTCTAGACAACTACGCGGCACCATCGCCGCCGCGACTACAAGAGAGGAATGTCCATGACCGCACCTGCATCCAAACTGCTCCAGCCCATTACAGTTGGCCCCCTTGAGCTCAAAAACCGCATTATGTTCCCGCCGCTGACCACCGGCTATGAGGAGCGCGACGGTTCCATCGGCGAGCGCAGCCTGGCTTTTTACGAGCGCCTGGCCCGTGGCGGCGTGAGCTACATCGTCATCGGCGACGTTGCTCCCGTCATGACCGCGAGCCCCACGCCCAAGCTGGCGACCGACGCCCAGATCCCCACGTTTAAGGCGCTGGCCGACGCCGTCCACAAGCACGGTGCCAAGGTCGCGCTGCAGCTGTTCCACCCCGAGTACGACGTGCCCGGCGTCGGCCGCATGGTCATGGGATCCATGGCCGCCGCCAAGGCCGCGCAGGAAGCCAAGGCCGCCGGTGACGAGGAGACCTTTGCCGCCAAGATGGCCGAGTCCAACGAGATCCGCAAGCAGGCATACGCCAAGCTGCACCACGATATGCAGCACTTCGCGAACGAGGCGAGCGTAGAGCAGCTCACCCAGATCAAGGAGGCTATCGCTGCCTCGGCCGCTCGCGCGCAGCAGGCCGGAATCGACGCCATCGAGGTCCACGGCGACCGCCTGGTGGGTTCGCTGTGCTCGGCCATCCTCAACAAGCGCACCGACGAGTACGGTGGCTCGTTCGAGAACCGCGTTCGCTATGCGCTCGAGGTTGTCGCTGCCATTAAGGAAGCCGCGCCGCAGCTGATGGTGGAGTACAAGCTCCCCGTGATCATGGAGAACCCCGACGGCACGCCGCGCGGTAAGGGCGGCCTGCAGCCCGACGAGGCCTGCGAGTTTGCCAAGCTGCTCGAGGGCGCGGGCATCGACATGATCCAGGTTGCACAGGCAAATCACACCGGCAACATGGGCGACACCATTCCGCCCATGGGCGCCATGCCCTACAACTGGACGCTGCCCGTGGCCGAGCGCGTCAAGGCCCTGGTCTCCGTGCCGGTGGCAACCGTCGGCCGCGTGGTCTCGGTCGAGGCCGGCGAGAAGATCCTGGAGGATGGCTCTGCCGACATCGTCGCCTATGGCCGCTCGCTCATGTGCGACCCCGACATTGCGCTGAAGGCCGCCACGGGCGAGCCCATTCGCGAGTGCCTCAACTGCAATAAGGGCTGTGTCGACGCGATTCAAAACCGCAAGTACATCTCGTGCGTGCTTAATGCCGAGAACGGCGACGAGGCGACCATCGCCATCAAGCCGGGCGAGGGCGACAAGAAGATCGCCGTGGTGGGCGGCGGTATTGCCGGCCTGGAGGCCGCGCGCGTGGCGGCCAAGCGCGGCTACGACGTGACCGTCTACGAGGCGAGCGATCATCTGGGCGGCCAGATTGTGCTGGCGGCCGCGCCTCCGCGCAAGGACGAGATCATGCGCTCGGTCGAGTACTACGAGAAGATTCTGCCCGGCCTGGGCGTGAAGGTTGAGCTCAACCATGCCGCTACCGCTGAGGACCTCAACGCCGCCGACGCCGCGATTGTGGCCGTGGGCGCGCACGACGTGGTCATCCCCGTTCCGGGTGCCGATTCGGAGAAGGTTGTCTCGAGCTGGGACGTGCTGGCCGGCAAGGTGGAGCTCAGTGGCCGCGTCGCCGTCATTGGCGGTGGCCTGGTGGGCACCGAGACTGCCGAGTACCTGCTGCAGCACGGCTGCGAGGTGGCGATCGTGGAGATGCTCGACAAGATTGCCGCGGGCGAGTCCGAGACCATTCTGCCGCTGATTATGAGCGACTTTGCCGAGCACAACGTGGAGCAGCATGTTAAGACCCGCTTGACCGCCATTACCGACGAGGGCGTGGAGGCCGTGCGCACCACCGAGGACGGCGCCGAGGAGCCGGTGAAGATCGCCTGCGATTACGTGGTGATGGCCGTGGGCTCCAAGGCCAACGCGTTTGACCTGGACGGCGTGACGGTGCCCGTGACCTGCGTGGGCGACTGCTCGGGCGAGCGCACCGCCGACATCGCGAGCGCCATTCGCACGGCGTATCACGCGGCCAACGAGCTGTAGCCGAGAAAGCCATCGCGTATTGAGTGGACGGGGAGTGCCGTATCGGTGCTCCCCGTCTTTTTGCCAATAAGAGATGCCCCTGACCAGCGGGTTCAGAAAATCCGAATCTTATGCATCCGAAAATCCGAATCCTTAGAACAGGAAAGTCCGAATTATATGAACACGAAAATCCGAATCGCAACCACCCGAAAATCCGAATTTGCTACAGTGGAATAGAAGAATCAGAAAGCAGGAACTGGAAATCTGCGGGGGTGGCTCATGGCAGGCGAGAGGCTACATCGGGACGGATACATCCCACGTATCGTGGATGCGCAAATCGAGCGCTACCTTCGTGTCTTTGGTGCGGTCGAGATTGCGGGCACCAAGTGGTGCGGCAAGACGTGGGCCGCGCTCGAGCACGGGGCGTCCGTCTCGTATGTCGACGAGAATCTCGACCTCGCGCGTGCCGACCCGGCGATGATGTTGCTGGGAGACCGTCCGCATATTATCGATGAGTGGCAGCGCGTTCCCCAGATTTGGGACTACGTTAGACACGAGGTTGACCGCACCCGGGGTACGCGCGGCGCCTATATCCTCACGGGTTCCGCCACGCCCGCGTTTGGCTCAAAGGCGGAGGCGCCCGCGCATAGTGGAGCTGGCCGCATCGGCCGCATCCGCATGCACCCCATGACGCTTGCCGAGACAGGTGAGTCCAACGGCAAGGTGAGCCTGGCGGGCTTGTTTGAGCATCGTTTTGAGCCCTGCCGGTGCGATGGCGATACACCGGGGCTTGTCGAAGCCGCTTGCCGCGGCGGCTGGCCCGAGGCGATCGATATGGTTTCGGCTGACGCCCAGCTCATCGCCCGCGAATATCTCAACACCACGTTTTCGAGCAGCTTCCCGGCGGTCGGTCTCGACCCCGATATTGCTCGTCGAGTCTCCGCATCGATCGCGGGCAATCTGGGACAGGCAACCACGTATAAAACGATTCTTATGGATATGTTCGGTGCCGAGGAGGAACCCGCAGCGTTTGCCGATGAGACCAAGGTGCGCAGGTACCTGGATGCCCTCAAAGGCATGTTCATTCTCGAGGAGGTTCCCGGTTGGGTTCCCGCCGCGCGCGACAAACGGCGCTTTACCGTCAAGCCCAAGCGCTATCTGGCAGATCCGAGCCTTGCTTGCGCCTTGCTAGGTATGTCCTCGCAGGCGCTGCTTGCCGACTGGCAGACATTTGGTCTGGTGTTTGAGAATTTGGTCATACGCGACCTTTCGGTCTACGCACGTTCGCTCGACCTGCTGGATAGCACGCCCGTGCGCTATTATCGCGACGATTCGGGTCTTGAGTGCGATGCTATCGTGCAGCTAGCCGACGGACGGTGGGCCGCCTTTGAGATTAAGGTGAGTGAAGATAAAGCGAACGCCGGCGTCGAGAGCCTCAAGCGCGTTCGCAAGAAGGTCTGTGGAAATCCTCGTTCACGCACACGCGAACCGGAGTTTATGGCCGTGATTGTGGGGGTGGGTGAGTACGCCCGCGAGGTCGAGGACGGTATCTACGTGATACCCGTTCGCGCGTTGGGGTGTTAAGGGGCGGCACGCCGTGTGTCCGCTGCCCGGTGCCACGGATTGGTGCAAGTGGTCAGGTTTGTTTGCGCTATGTTGGCGCGAAGTAACCTGCCCCCTTGCGCCAAGGGTTTGACTTTTAAGACATCGTTAAGGTTTGCGCCGTGGAGCAAACCGCAGGTCAATGCTATTCTTTTACCTTATCGTATGGTGTTGTATTCTGCCTGAATTCTCTACCTGCGAACAACGGATAAACGCGACCGAGCGGAAAAGGATGGCAAGCCCGCAAGCAGGGCAAACGTAAGCGATGAGTGGCATGGACCGACATAGCGAGCTCCAGCAGCACAAGACAGCGGCCGAGTACCGTCAAGCTGCCGACGAGCACGTGCGGACCCTCAAGGATTTCTGGAAGGATTTCCTGGTGAGCGGTCTGTTTGTGCTGGCTGCCATCGTTGCCATCTTTGCATGCCTGGCCTGGTTTGCTGCGAATAACCGAGTGAGCGCCACGGGGGGCACGATCGGGGCGAAGGCGGATCGGTACACGCTGACCGCCGCGGGCGAGGGTGAGTCCGGCGCGCACGTGGGCTATTACGAGCGCTCCGAGCGCACGCCCGAGGAAAAGTATGCCATCGATGGCCTGGATACGACCGACGCCATGACGGTAACGCTCGGCTCCAACCTCAACAACGAGACCGCGGGCTCTCTGTACCCGGGTGCTCGCGGCAAGATTACATTTACGGTGAAGCCGCTGGTGAGTGACCTGGACGGGGTCACGATCAGTCTGTCGCGCTTGCTTAAGGTCACGAACACTGTTGGCGTTGTTGGGGACGGGGGAACGCTGGCGCCCGAGGCGGAGGCGCTCCTTGGCTTGATCAAAGGCCACTTGCTGTTCTTTACGAGCTGCGACCAGAACGGGTATTACTCGGGCCGCGTGGTTGATAGCAAGATCGAGATTCGCAAGTGCGAATTTTGCGAAAACGGCGATGTGAACAAGCCAACGAACAAACCCGTCACCATCAGCCTGTACTGGGTGTGGCCGGAGTACTTCCAAAACTTCGTCCTTACCGGCAACACGAATTACTACAAGAACCTGTTTGCGGCGGCGGGCGACGCAAAGTCTGACTACGGCGCTCTGCAGGCAGATATGAACGCGCATAAAGCGAACTACTTCTATGGCGCGGCAAACGGCACGAGTGCCGCCAACGCTCCTGCGGTTTCGGCTGACATATCCTTCGGCGACACCGCCATCTGCTCGGCGCTGTACAACAATGCCGACGAGCAGATCGGCAATAAGGTCAAATACATCCAACTTAGAATTAGCGCTCAGGAGGGCGTGAGCTCATGAGCACCATGCAAACGCGCCTCGGCGATGCCCGCAATTGGATAGAAAACCACCGCGCACAGGCCCTTGCGGTCCTGATATTGCTGGCGGCAATCGCTCTTATCATCGGCTTGTCGCTCTCGTGGTTTGTGGGCAGCAAAAGTCTGTCTACGGTGGGCAAGATCCAAACGCCCGCGCAGCTTAAGATCATGGGTCCCAACCAGACGAGCATCGAGCCCATCGAGATTTCGTATGACGAGTCACGGGGCGATGTTAAAAACATAGACGGCACCGTGACCGTTCGTCGCGCGTTTTGTGTGCAGAGCGACAATGGCGATCCCGCTGCCGGCGGTCAAGCGTTTGAGCTGCAGATTGCCAACACAACGAATATCACGGGGCTGACAATCAACGTGTATCACGTGACGGTCAATAATCCGAACGATAAAAACGGCACTGTGGTCGGCCTCGACGGGCTCAACCGCACCTACTCATGGAGCAAGAAGAGCAGCACCCCGATTGAGTTTGCTTTTATCAACTCCGCGGACGGGACAAGTGCGTTGGCTAAAGAGCTTGAGGCAAACGACCCGACGTACGGCTCGTACGTGAATGTCCAGAAAAACGCCCGTCCGCTGTATCGGTACCACAAGTTCGCAGGGAGTGGGCTCGATGGCTGGAATGGCAAAACAGCCAACGCCGCCACGAACTTCATCATCGAGTGCACATGGAATCCGGGCGTTGTGACCGTAAACGGAAAGACGGTCTCCAACGTCAAAGAGACCGACATGGTTTATCTAATTGCTCGCGGCACGAGTGGCAACTAATAACAAGAAGGGAGGGGCGCCAGATGCGAAAAGACAAGAAAGAGCAAAATGAAATCGCGAGGCCTGTTGGCAAGCACTTTGCGCAGGTGGATGATTCTAAGGCAGAGCCTTGCTGCGTAGAGTCGGCGGCCCCTGCTTCCAAAATGCGCAAGCGCCTGTGGGCGGTTGCGGTGCTGCTATGCGTCGTCGCGATTGTGGCGGGTACCCACCTTACTTACACGGCCTTTTTGGCGGGCGACTTCCTTAAGTCGGTCGCTGTCTCGGGCACGTCACAGGCGCTGTTTGCCTCGGACATGCTTACGGGCTACACGAATGAGACGCTGAATGACGAGGGTATTGCCGTCCGAAGCGTCATCGCCGACACGAGTGGGGAAAACTGCTCTTTTACCTTTCGCATTTACAACCATCTGCTGGGCGACAAGAACAAGGTCAACGACAAGGACGTTAACGCGACGCTGAGCGTGAAGGCGACGGGAACGACGAAAGCTTGGAGCATAAGCGGTTCGCCCACGCTGACGGCGGGCGGCACGGTCGACCTTTCCTTCCCTGCCAACAGTGCAACCATGTATACCTATAAGGTTACATTTTCCAAGGCGGACCTCAACAAAGCATCCTTCACCGTTAAGGCCCAGGTCGGCTCCAATAGCCCCGGCACCAATCTTAAATGGCTCGCCGCCAAGATTGCGCCTTCCGAGCGTGCAGAGGTAACGGCTTCGGGCGTTTCGGGCGAGTGGGTCGACAAGAACTCGGATATCAACGCTTTCGACGCTTACAACTATCGCGCGACCGTTACGGGCGCGCCAACAAAAATCAAGCTTACATGGGGCGACAAGGTTGAGCTTGACCCATTTTTGGCGACGAATCATTCCGACGCGACCTTTGATGGAAGGTCGGTTACGTTCACCATGGATCCCGGGTCGGAGATTATTACCTTTTACCGTTCGACGGATACCGCGCCCGGCAGCTTGGATGACATCGGTGTTACGTGCAGGGCTGCGTAGGCCAACCGCAATCTGTGATTTTGAGACCCCGCACGGGGCATGAGATAGAACGAGGTAGGACCAGATGAGAACGGCAAAGCGCATAACAACCGCATGCCTGACTGCGATCATGATTTTCCAGGCGCTTGCGCCCTCCACGGAGGTGTTCGCGCAAGAGCTCGACGCCGTCATGGAGGCATCCGTCTCCGCCGCGCGCGCCGCGGGCAACACGGCGCGCTCCGTACAGGATGCTGTGGCCACCGCGCTGCAAGATGCTGACCAGGCTACATCTGATGATGTCGCAACGACTCCGGGCGCCGACGCTGGCGCTACCGAGGGCGGCGACGGTTCTACCAACGCTGGCGAATCGCAGGACTCCACGACCGATGGAACCACTAACGGCGATACCCCAACGGAGGGCGACGCGTCCCAAGACGATGCGGCTGCCGATGAGGGTGCTGCTGACGGAGAACAAGCGGATGACGCGGACGCGGATGCTGCTGATCAGGCAAACACCGCCCCCACCATCGCTACTGTCGAGGATCTCAGGCACGCGTTGGGTGACGGCAATGTCATCACTGACGACTTGGGCGCCGTCACGGCCATTACCTTTGAGTCCAACGCCGACCTTATCGCCATCTCCAACACCGATCCCGCCATCTACCAGAACGCGAACATCTCCAAAGGTGGCTCGACCGGCATCGACTTCGACGTGTGCGGCGCGGAGATCGTGGACGGCCTGGGTAGCCTCACGTTCCAGGGCTTCGGCAGCGATGCCTACCCTTTCAAAGGCGCGCTCAACCTCGGCGACAGGACCCTGACCGTCAACAAGACGCTCTTCAACAACATCGAGCTCAGCGACGCCAACAGCACCGTAAAGCTCACCTGGAAGGGTACCGATGCCCAGCCCATCGTGGCCGCAAAGGTCACGGGCGCGGACAAGACGCTTGCTGCCACCGTAACCGTGGGCACGCCCAAGAGCGATACCGAAAAGGACATCTGCAAGCTCGCCTCGCCACTTGTGGGCGAGGTCACGGGCGCGCTCACGCTTAACGCAACCTACGTGACAAGCGCGAACAGCCCCCTGGCGATCGATATGCAATCGAGCACAGGCAACATGGGCTTGCTTGTGAACACCCTTGCCGAAGGAGCATCGCTTACGCTTGCGGGCCTCGCCCTGCCGGACAAACTCGACGGTACCCCCACTATCAACGCGACAGCCGCTGATGCCAACGCGGGGGGTCTTATCGGCGAGGCGCGGGAGGGTGCCACCGTCGCCCTACCAACTGGCATCGATGTCTCGGCGCTGAGCGTCGCAGGTAAAAACGCGGCGGGCGGTCTTATCGGTAAGGCCACCAACCTCACGCTCAACATCGCTGATGGCGTAACGGTTAAGTCGGCGTGCAACGTCGGCGATAAAGACAGCGCTTGCTCCGGTGGCGTCATCGGCGACGTGAGCTTTGCGCAAGGATTTATCGTTAAGCCCAATATGTTCGACCTGGGCAAGCTTGTGACGCTTGGTGCATCGCAACGCGCCGGCGCCCTTTTTGGTGTGGCCGATATTTCTAATGGCGACATCGTGGTGCAAGGCGGAACGTATAAGAGCAAGTTCACCTTACCGGAAGAAGTTAGCTTCAACGGCAGCTACGGCGGCCTTGTCGGCAAGGTGTTTGCGACGGCAAAAGGCGTCGATGAGTCGCTGCGCGCCTTTGTGGTCCAAAAGGATGCGGATAAGAAAACGTGCTCAATTGAGTTTGAACTTGCGGGCAAGCTGTCCGATACGGGCGGTGTTGTTGGCTATGTTGGCGATAGCGCGGACTCCAATTCGCAGCCTGTCGCCGTTGTGCTCGACGGCGTGACGGTTGCGTGCAAGGGAGATGCTTCGGCGCGAACGGACGCCGGAAAGTTCGGTGGTGCCGTGGGCGTTGTCGACGCGCGCAATGTCCTTGACGTGCGAGATTTCAAACTTACAAGCGACAATCCTATCGGTAAGGCGCAAAGCAACCGTGCCGCGGGAATTGCAGGCTCCGCGTGGAATGCTGTAATCAAATTCAGCGGCATCACGGATCTGTCGGGCGCAAGTTTTGCCGAAAACAGCACGACGGGCCAGCTCGTATACGAGAACCACAACGCGCTGATTTTTGCTGTCGGCGATGGCTCTGACGCTGACAAGGGTGCAGCGGGCTGGACCTTCAAACGTAGCAATACTGCCTCGAAGACGGACGACATCGCGACCTACGGCGAAGTTATTCGTCTGGGCGGCGACTTCATTAAGCTTGATGTGGACACTCATAAGTTGACCTTGCCGGATTCGCTGACGGCAGCTAACGGTGCCTACACCCTAACCTCTGTTGAGGATTTCGCCAAACTTGCAATCACCTGGCAAACCAACGGCTACTACTCCATGGTCGAGGGCGTTTCCGAAAACAACCTGAACGGCTTGCAGTCCTCGACCATTACGGTGAACGGCACTATTGATCTCAAGGGCACGGGCCTGACGGGTTTCACGCAGGATCGTGCAGACGGCTCGCAAGTTTTCTCGGGAACGTTGAACGGCGGCGGCACAAATGGCAACGGCACAATCAACCTTGCCGTCGGCGAGCCGTACGGCAAGCGTGGTGAAGCTGTGCTCGACGGCAATGACACGAGCAACGGCAACGGCAAAATCTACCGCCACGGCCGCTTGGGCTTGTTCGCGGCCGTCAACGGCGCAACCATCTCCAACGTCACAATCGCTGGTTCCATGAAGTTCGATAACGGTTCGGCTATCGATGCCGGGTCGCTTGCAGGTACCATCGTCGGCAACCTGCCATTGTCTGGCGTAACGTGCAAAACGAATATCGCGTGTGATGATACGTTCGGCAACGAAGTGAACATTGGTGGTATTGCGGGCAGCGTGTCGGCGGCTTCTACGGTTGCGTTTAAGGATAACAGCAGGGCTCAAGCGACCATCGCTGCAACTAAAACGCTTAACGGCAATAGTCGCATTGGCGGCGCCATTGGTTATGTGGGCGATTATGGCTCGTCATTCAATGTTGCGGGCCTCGAAGTCGCCGGATCAATCGAAACCGGCAATTGCACCAGCGGCAAGATTGCCCAGGTCGGCGGTCTTATCGGCTGCATTGTGCAGGGATCGAACGAGAAGAAAGTTACCATTACCGGTCTTAGCTTTAGTGAATTCGCTATGACCGTGGGCAAGAACGGCGACAAGCTCAACGGCGCCGGTGGTCTTCTGGGCTACAGCTGGGGCAACGCCATCGTCACCATTGGCGATACTGCTGCGAATACCAGCGACAGCACCTACGCCCTAAAAACTTCCAACAACACGACCGTGACCGCAAATAGCTCTACCGAGGTCGGCGGTCTCGTATACGCCGCTAGTGGCCACTGGATCATCAATAAGTATGCTATCAATTTGGCCAACGCTTCCTTCACCGCTAATAGTGCAACCACGCTTGGCGTTCTTATTGGTCGCGGCAGTACATCCGATTCAAATAGCTTTGGTGCCGAGACTTCCTACAGCGGTCTATATCTGGAGGACAGGGCTTGGTGGGACACCGCTTATGTTGTGGATGACGTGTCTATAACCGCCCCAAAGGTAAAGACATACGACGAATGGCTTGCAAATGGCGTGAAGCCCGAAAGTAATCTGATCGATAACGGCTGCAATGCGGTTGTCTCGCTTCATACCGAGGACCAAAAGCTGGACATGAGCGGAGATCCCGCTAGAGATAATAGTTATCGAAATCGCATCGCCCCCGCTAATCCTTCTGATAGCTTTCCGCAAACAAATGGTTCTGTTCGCTACTACTACAATCTCGACAAAGCATATGCGGAGGTAGGCAACAAACCGGAAAACGCTAGCAAAGACAATTGGATGAACTCCGCAGAGTACTTATTACTTTGGTGTGCGTACCTGTATGCTCCTAGCGCGATTCAGGACTATATCATTCCGGGAGATCAGGCTATTTTCCAAGGAAACAATATTGGCACGAGCAACAGCGCGGGCGTGGAAATCAATTTAGATGGATACAGTTTCTATCCTACTGATCCCGCGAAGGGCTCAACGGTTACTGTGAATAATGCAACGATTACGTTCCATTATTCCGACATTAAAGCTGAGCAAGAAGGCAACAAAAAGAATAGCGAAGCCACGCAGCACGAAAATATGCACTGCGCTCTCATCGGAACCCATACGGGCAGCCTCAAGGTTAAAAATGCCACGCTTGCAGGCACCGTGGGCTCTATTGTGAACGATGCGGGAAGTTCGTCCGGTGCACTTGTGTGCTGCTGTATCTATGGGCCCATCAATGAGACTAATGTGGCGCAGCTCGAGATAGATGGTCTGACACTCGACGGCTTGACGGTCGACGGTGTGAATGACAATACCAGTTACGCTCCTCTGCTTATCAACGAGATGCAGACATGCGTGAACCTGAGCGCTAAGAATATTTCAACCCGTAGCTACGCGAATGGGGCCACGGCGGCAACCTCGCTCTTCGGCAGACTCGGCGTGGGAAAAAATTCCGATCAGGTGACGGCGAAGTTTGAGCAAATCAGCTTGCCCAGCCAAAAGAACAAAACGATCTTCACCCATGCGAGCCTGCTGGAGAGTTTTGGCTACGGAAGCACGAGCACGGGCTCTGCGGACTATACCTTTACTAAGGCCGATGCCGATGCGGGCAAGGTGACATATGGAAGCGAAATCGATGCCAAGGGGGAGTACTCCGGCAAGCAACTTTGGTATTACGATAAGGCGACGTATGGCACCAACGAAGGGTTTGTAAAGGTAAAGGGCGAGTCGACGGATGCCGAAAGGCCTTGGTTTAGCGACTATCTTCCTTATGTAGCCAAGGGAAAAGCCACCGAAAGCGGCGTTCAGTACCACGAAATCAAAGTCAACCAGCGTATTCCTAACTTTGTGACAGGCTGCGGTACCTATGGCGACCCGTACGCAATCACTTCGGCATTGGAGTTTAATACCGCTGCGAACTACATTAATAATGGTACCGCTCTCGACGGCTGGGAGGTGACCATCGCAAAGGACCAATCGACGCTTTGCCAACGTCGAAATGACGGCAACCGTGGCAATGAAGTTACCTATGTCTATAAGCAGACGAACGACGCCACGAAGAGGTGGGAGAAGAAGATTGGCGACAAGACCGATCCCAATGAAGTGCTTTCCGACGACACAATGCGTCGGTATCTGCAAAGCGCGTATTACAGCATTGAGCCAATCAATGACAACAAGATCACTCTAGACGCGGCGTCGTTTGGCGGGTTTGGCAACAAGGCCAATCCGTTCCGCGGTGTTATCGTTGGCAAGCCGGGTGCCTCGACTGCAACAATTGAGATTGAAAACAACAACGGCGAGCTTCGCGGCCTGGTTCCCTATAGCTATGGCAGCGTAGTGCGCAACCTCAACATCAACTATGTGAACGCATCGGCGACGATTACTTATTCTGCCAAGGATACCGACGGTGTCCCAACGTCGTTCTTTGGTGGCGTTATCGGCTGCATCCTTGGCGGCGATAACATTATTGATGGTGTGGTCGTGAATGGGACGACGGCCGATAGCCCTACAACTGGCTTTACGGTTGCTGGTGGCGGAACTAAGCCTCATCTTGTTCCGATCGGCGGGTACGTCGGTGCCATTGCGGGCGGCGGTGTGATCTTCCGCCATATGTCGGAGACATCTTGGCGCGCTGGAACCAAGGAAAAGTTCAAAAGCCGTGGCGAAGGTGGCGGCAACTTCCAGCTGTACGACAATCCTTATGTTGGTCGTGTGATTGATGGCTATGCCTTTAGCGAAGGCTGCTCCGTTGAGAACGGAGACGCTAACTACAAGATCAACGAGCTTGATGTGAATGACACCGGCTGCATAACCACAACCGATACGTATATGAAATTCAGCTGGGGTGCCGGCCAGCAAAACAACAAGGCTCCTAAAACTACAGTTAAAGATCGACAGGGTCTGCTTGTGCTGTCTGCAATTATCAACAGTGGCGCGGGTGCCGGAGCTGCTCATACCGACGTGACTGATGGCAGAGGCACGTATCGTGGATCGCATGCGTATGAGGGCAGTAGCGTCCACGGCCCCATCTCCTCGACGGGATACAAGTTCGGAAATGAGCGGTATGGCAAGGTTCGCAATGCGAATTACGCTGCGGTCGGAAAACCCGACGATGCCGCCGCAGCGAGCGATTTCGCGACTTCGGTCAACGATGATCTCGAGGCGCCGGGCAACCAGGGGTACCAAGGTCCGCTGGACGGCAAAGACGGACAAGATATTAACTCGCCTTACTTGGTTAAGAAATATGCAACCGATTGGCGCACTGGCTATGTGTGTGCGATGGGCGTTTGCGGCATGGATCTGCAGTTTGAGCAAGGCGCGCCCTATGATATGAGGGATTACGGCTCGGGGTTCTTGGGTCTTTCGGGCCGCTATTACTCAAACGCATGCGCGACCGACAAGAAGGTCAACGACAAAGATTTCATCACCCCGGGTATCGCCACCATCAACGGCAACGGCGCGACGATTAAGGTGAAGAACAATACGCGCGAGTATGTCGATGATGACTACAACATTGCAGGCGTAGGCGGCTTGTTCAGCACCATCAAGTTCTACTCGAATCAATTCAATAAAGGAAGCATTGAAGAGAACGGCAATGCAAACGTATGCAATCTCAACTTCGAGAGCTGCAACATTTCGCTTGCCTATGTAACTTCCAATGGGGCAGAGCAATCCACGTCGACGAGCAATACAAACAGCGGCTCGGTGGGAGTCGGCTGCCTTGCGGGCTCAACTGCGAACCAAGGAGTTTATGGCGAGGTCGCCTATGGCGTGTTCAAAAACGTGGACATTTCTAGCAGTACCGTAGCCGGAGGCTGCACGGCCGGTGGCCTCATCGGAAGCGCTGGCGTTATGAGCCGCAGCGCCGATGGCGCCAACGGTTCGATTGTGACTTACGGGGGAGGAGTGTCCTCTCCGGTGCAGCTCTATGACTGCTCGTACACTGGTCTTAACGTCACGGGAAAGAAGAACGTTGGCGGCTACGTGGGTACGGTTGCCTCGGCGTGCGGCGTGTGGACAACCGTGGCCGAAGGAGTGGGCGAAAAGACTGTTGGCGCGAACTCGACCATAACTGCTACGGGACTAGCCTCAGAATGCCGTGCGGGCGGTGTGTTCGGTTATACCTCCAGCAACGTATCGGTGAACACCAATATTGGCACCACGGTAGCCGCCGCATCGAGCACGGCGGTCATCTCCAAGGTCGATGTGCTCATCACCGGAGAGACTGCGGGGCAGACGGAAGAACAATTGAAAAATATGGGTGCCGGCGGCGTGGTCGGAAACGCCTATAGCGGTGTTATCTCCATGAGCAACGTGCGCATTGAAGCCGGAGGCGGCACCGAGAACGCCACTATTGGCGATAAGACCGGAAAGAATTCGAAGATTCGCAATGCGGGCGGCCTGATCGGGAAGGTTACGAGCGGTGGTAGCGGCTCCAACGCGTACTGGTTCAAGGACTGCGGCGTCAAGAATATCAACATCGCTGGCACCTACCAATGTTCAGGCGGGCTTATCGGCTACTACTTCAGCAACTTGGGCATAGCCTGCAACAACGTCGCAATTGAGAACGCTGCGATCAATGGCAGCTGGAGCGGCGGTCTACTTGGCGCGATTAACAGCGGTTCCGACGTCATCGATGTCACCAACACAAAGGTTTCCAACACCACGTTTAGCGGAATCTCCAACGGTGGAATTGCGGGCGATGGACGCGGCCAGTTCCATCTGGTAAACGTGCTCATGGACGGCAACACCTACAAATCCGGCGTTAAGCAGGGCGTGCTCTTGGGCGAGGTTGACACAAGAGATAATCAGTACGGCCTCTTTGCAGCGGGCGTGGACGTAAAGCCTGGCAACAGCAAGACCACGAGCGACCTGCCACCGATGGTTTACACGACCAATACGGCCGCCGTTAACAAGAAAACCTACATCGCGTTCGGAGACTACAACGACAGGCTCGACGTACCCGGCAAGGACACCACGCTCTACGGTGCGGACGATACCGCTACTACGGCTGCAAGCCCATACGTGACCACGAGCCCCGTGAGCACGCTGGCGGTGCGTGCCTCCAACGACGACACCACTGATCGCTATCTGTTTGGCGACGGTGTCGCCATTGACACCGCGACGACCATCCAGAGCGAGGCAGGCACCAGTGTTGCCGGCCGCTACACCTATACCAATATCGGCGGCATCAATGATGCCGGCGCGTACCAAAACACGAGCACCTATAGCGCGGACAGCCCAAGGCCCACTTTCAACACCAACAACGTTACTTCGGGCAAGAAGGCCGCAACCGACTTCCCTGTACTCATGATTCCCGGCAACGACACGACGACGGTCGAGAAGTATCTGAACATCGTGACTAACGGCGGCTTTTCCGATGCCCGCCGCCTCAACGGCAGCGCCAAGCACGTGACCGCCACCGCCGAGGTCTTCTCGCTTGCCGATAACGGCGCCTTCGTCAAGGACGCAAACGCCTCGCAAACGCCCACGCTCAAGGTGCTCAACAACGGCACGAGCTCCATGGTTTTCCGCGCGAGTACCGACTGGGACAACGAGCGGGGCCGCTTCACGCTGCTCACGGTCACTTTTAGCGAGGCCGGCCAGATCTACCGCGTGCAGGTGCCCATTATCGTTAAGCGCATGCTCGAGATCGACTTCACCGCTACCTATTCCGAGGGCGCGAACTTTAAGGCTTCCGACTTTGAGACTAAATACGACAAGCACGTGCTTGTGAGCAGCGGCGATACCATGACCGGCTACCTTACCTGGACCTATGGTAGCGCCCGGGCCAAGCCAGTCGCTTACGGCTGGAACACGCTGCTCGAAGCCGGCGGCTCCATGGGCCCGCTCAACAAGAGCATCACCTTTGGTGCCACGCTGCCCGAGGGCACGCAGCTTACGCTCGTGGACACTGCTCATAACAACTGTGAATACCACTGCACGGTCGGCGCGGGCGGAGCGGCGTCGGTCAAGCTCACCGACTTTGTGGATGCCGGCAACAATGCCTACGTCGAGCCGTGGCTGAGCGAAATCGTGGGCGTGAAGGCCGATGAGGCCAAGGAGGACAAGCACGGTGCCTGGGTCAAGCTCGCCAATGACGAGGTCAAGGGCAAGAGCCAGGCCGAACTCGCGAAGATGGCTGGCGCCAAGGTCGATGGCGCGTACTACCGCGCGCGCACTTCTTCCGACGCGACGGGCACGTTCTATACCCTCTCCGTTGATAAGGAAGAGCCCAAGAGCGAAAACTTCTACTTGGTGGTGCGCACGCCGGCGGGGTCCGCGGGCGTCAACGGCTACACCGCCACCACGGTGGACACGAGCCTTAACGAGCACATCAACTACCTGCTGCGAGGCAAGATAGCAGCCGACGACAAGGCTGCCGAGGATGGGCACCAGAATACGGCCTCGACCTATAGCGTGACATCCAACTACACGCACGGCCTCATCGATAACAACAAGAACGGCATCAAACAGATGGAGCTTAACGATGTCACCTATCCGCTTACCATGAAGGTAAGCGACACCGTGAAGTTCGACTCGAACCAGCAATACACAAGCTCCGACGCGCTGTACTACCAGCTGGATTCTTCGCTCGTGAACTACGGGAAGAACGGTAGTGCTGCGGGTGCGCATGGCTACCCGACTGGAACCCAGGGCACGTATTCGTTCTACGTGACAGTGGGGGGCAAGTACTACGCCCCGCATGCCTCAACCGTGAACGGCAAGACGAAGTGGACATGGGGGGAGGCCACCGCTGAAGATCATCGCGCCGCTACGGGTGTATGGACCGCGGACGGTACGGACATGAAATTGACGCTGGCCGACGCAGGTCTTGGGGCAATTGATCTTTCCGGCATTCGCGAAATCGCTAAGAACCATGGCAGCGAGTTCACCATCACCATGGAGGCGAATCTCGCCATGACGGAGCCTGCGTGCCAGGCTGGTATTATCGCTTCGCAGAATGGCGGCACAGATAAGTACACAAAGCCCAACTACCGTGCGTGCCTCTCTACGAATGATGAAACGCTCAGCACCAGTAGCAACTCGGCATACATCGACGGCAAAGCTGGATACTACCGCATGGACGTGGGCTCCTCGACTATTGCGCTCGAGGCTTCAAAGAAGTCGCAGCTGGGCATCAACATCGATGACCTCAAGTCCGCCGACGGCGAGATCGCTCTGGTGGGAACGTATGATTTGTCCAAGCTCGCGGGTGCCGAGGCCATGATCTCCAATGCCAGCACGGTGACGTACACGCTGAGCTTGCAGAAGCGCCGCCAAGATGATGGTCGTTATGATGCGGTCGACAACATCTCAAGCTACATTACGGTGCTCGGTAGCGACAAGTTGGCTAACGGCTCTTTGAGCGCCGATGGCAAGAACTACGTATTTACTGATAGCAAGGGGGCTGGCGGCGCGTTCGCCACGCGCGACGGCAACAGCCTTGCCTTTAAGCATGCTTTCCGCGTTAAGGTGAACACGGATGTTGAGGGCAAGGACCAAACTTATGCCAACTACCGCTTGGTGCTTACGGCCCATATGTTCGGTGGCGGTGTCAACGACACGCCGGTTAACGTCAGCAACCTCGCCGGCTATGCGAACTCTGACTACGTGACGTACACGCTGGCGCGCATCAACACCAAGGGCATTCCCCACGAGACGGAAACCAACTAGCCACGCGAGGCGCGGCAACCACCCGGTTGCCGCCCTTTTTTCTTGTTCGCCTGACCCGCTGCTGTCCCAGCTACCCACCAACTTTCCAGCTTTCCACCCAACTTACCACCTAAGGTGGAAAGCTGGTAGGTTAGCTGGAAAGCTGGTAAGTTAGGTGGAAAGTTGGAAAGTTAGCTGGAAAGCTGGAAAGTAAGTGGAAAGCTGACATGTTAGGCGCGGGTTGACGAGGGGTTAATAATTGCATAAACCATACCGGCCAAACAAAAAGATACCAATCTGGTTGGTAAAACACCGTCAATGAGCCGCGAGCCAACTAGCTGCGTAAATAAAACCTAAAGAACTGTTGCAAATGAATGGCAAATACCCAGATGCCGCCGTTGCGATTTTCAATTAACTGTTACGCGGGAACAGCAAAATGCTACTATCTAACAAGCACGTAAGAAAGCAAATTAACGGTTAAGGCTAAGAAGTGGCAGGTATGTCGGAAGCAACTAGGACTCGCACGCATGCGCCCGAGGTTAGGCAGCGCGCCGTCGAGATCCTCCAAGAGGGGGTCGGTCACCGCGCCCTCGCCGCAAAGCTTGGCATTCCCCAGGCCACGGCTCGTCAGTGGGCCCGCGCATATGCCGTGGGCGGTGCCGACGCCGTGCTCAACGCGGGCGCTCGTCATCACACCTATTCGTACGACGTAAAGCTCGCCGTGGTTAAGGACCGTTTGGAAAACGGCCTGACGGTTCGCGAGGCTATGATCAAGCACAAGATTCCCAGCGAGTCTTCAGTCAAGGCTTGGTGCCGCCAGTATCGCGAGAGCGGTGAGTCCGCGCTGGTCGATAAGCCGCGCGGCCGCAAGCCGCGCGTTAAAAAGGCGGAATAGCGAACGGGATGGTGCGCCCACAGGGGCGCATTTTTCTTGCCGCCCCTCTGCTCCAATGCGGACAGACTCCTTACCCCGCACGTACAAAACTCCCCAGTTGACCGAAAACCCGCCGCCGCTACTCCTCAATTGAGCTATAACGTTAAACAATTGCAGCGTTTTTGCATGGGGGAGTGATGGTATGACGCTACTGTATTTCCTTACCCTGTTTCCGCTGGTACCGGCGCTGGGCATGCTGCTCGCGCGCGGTGACCGCGCCCGC
>DBFOPE010000178.1:0-6561 GCA_048429085.1 Collinsella sp. | reverse complement strand
GGCACCATCGTCCAGCTGGTACTCGAGGATGCCCCGACCGAGAAGCTCGAGGAAGTCTTGGGCTTCTGCATTGAGCTGGGCCTGCCGGTCACGATGAAGGAACTTGGCGTTGCCGAGCTTACGCGCGAGCAGGCCATGATTGTTGCCGAGGCCGCCTGCGCACCCGATGACACCATGTGCAACATGCCGTTTGAGGTGACGCCCGAGATGGTCGCAAACGCCATCCTGGGTGCCGACGCGCTGGGCCACTACTATCTCATGGATGAGTAAATCAAGCTAAGGAAGGGGCAAAGCAAGCAGATGGCTTTGCCCCTTTTTACTATGGTGCAAAGTGGCCTGTCTCCAATGCACAAGTTGGTGCAGGGGGCAAGTTACTTTGCACCAATCGTTGTTTGATGAAGGGCGGATTCTCGTATGGCGCTTCCCATGGTTTATGGCGGTCCCGGCCGGTATGTTCAGGGGCCGGGCGAACTTTCGCGTCAGGGCAGGTATTTGTCATGGTTGGGCTGCGCTGCTTATGTCTTGTTTGACCAGGGCACCGAGGATCGGCTGTGCAAGCAGATCGTCGATGGATTTCTGGACGAAGATCTAAGTGAGCCGTTCTTTAAGATTTATGACGGTCCGTGTACGGAAGACGCCGTTGTCGAAATGGCTAAGGAAGCCCGGGCCGAGTATTGCGACATGGTGGTGGGCATTGGCGGCGGCAAGATACTCGATATTGCCAAGGCCGTTGCGTTTTATGCCGAGGTGCCGTTGTGCGTATGCCCAACGGCGGCTTCGATGGACGGTCCGTGCAGCGCTATTTCGGTGCTGTATCACGAGGATGGGTCGTTCGACCACTACCTGATGCTCGAGAAGAATCCAGACCTGGTCGTGGTCGATACCAACGTGGTCGCGGCAGCCCCACTGCGTATGACGGTCGCTGGCATGGGCGACGCACTGGCAACGTACTTCGAGGCGCGTTCGTGCGCCGCGGCGCACGGTACCAACGAGCACGGTGGCGCGCCGGGGCACTTGGCCTTGGTTGCGGCTCGTGCCTGCTATGACACACTCATGGAGTGCGGCGTCGCTGCCAAGCGCGATCTCAAAAAGGGCCGTACATCGCCGGCAGTTGAGCGCCTGATCGAGTGCAATATTCTGCTCTCGGGTGTTGGCTTTGAGAGCGGTGGCTTGGCGTTGGCGCATGCCATCGCCAACGGGTTGACGATTCTGCCCGAGTGCAAGGCAATGCATGGCGAGGCCGTGGCATTTGGCCTGGTGGTGCAGCTGCGCCTGGAGCGTGCACCCGAGCTTGATCAGGTGCTCGAGTTTTGCCAACGCGTCGGTCTGCCGACGACGCTCGAGGAGCTGGGCCTTGGCGAGATTTCCGATGCCGACCTGCAGAGTGTTGCAAATGCGGTCTTTAGAAACGAGCGTAACATGGCCAACGAGCAGACCAAGGTGACCAAACAGAAGCTCGTGCAGCTCATGTGCGAGGCATAGCTTGGCGCTTGATTGACCTTGTGCAATCGAGGCGGCGATAGGCATAGGCTATTTGCCGCAAAGATGCGCCGCGTGTAATTTGCCCGAGGCGTGGGCCGATAGCGTATCATTATCTCTTGCTTGTTTGCACTGCTCAGGGAGGGGCCGCGCATGGCGCAGGAACACGATCTGTTTGATGACATTATCGAGATCAGCAAGGGTTTCGACTTTCTTAAAAACCCGCTTGGCGGTGTGACCGATGCACTCGATCCGTCGGCACCGCAGTGGAATCCTGCCGACTACAAGGAGCGTCCGCGCGGCAACACCATTCCGTGCCTGACCTGCAAAAACGAAAAGAGCGGATGCACCGCGTGCATGGACGTGTGCCCGGTCAACGCTATCGAGGTCAAGGAAGACGCCATCGAGATCCTCGACTCCTGCCGCAAGTGCGGCCTGTGCGCCGCTGCCTGTCCGACCGAGGCGATCATCTCGCCGCGCCTGGCGCCTAAAAACCTATATGACGATATCGTCTCTGCTGCTACGAGCCACGAGACCGCCTACGTCACCTGCACGCGCGCCCTTAAGCGCATGCCGCGCGAAAACGAGGTCGTCGTTGCCTGTGTGGGCGATATTACGGCCGAGACCTGGTTCTCGGTACTGGCGGACTATCCCAACGTGAGCGTCTACCTGCCACTGGGCGTGTGCGATAAGTGTCGCAACACCGGTGGCGAGGATATTCTGGGCGAGGCCATCGCCACTGCCGAGGAGTGGGCCGGTACGGGCATGGGCCTGGAGGTCGACCCCAAGAGCCTCAAGTGCCATAAGCTTCGCGAGTACGAGCGCAAAGAGTACATGGAAAAGATCGCCCGTACAACGGGCCTGACGGTGACCAAGCTCAATCCGGCGACGGCGGCGCTGGCCTCGGTGACGCAGAAGTTGAAGGCCCACCGTCACCAGATTACGCAGCTGGAGCGCACGCTCAACACCATGTGCGGCACCACGACGACCAAGCGTCGCCGTACGCTTACGCACGGGCGCCAGCTGGTACTCTCGACGCTGCAAAACCATCCCGAGCTTGCCCAGAACATGCAGGTGAGCACGCCGGAGTGCGATTTTGACAAGTGCACGTCGTGTGGCGAGTGTGTCAACGTGTGCCCCACGTTTGCCTGCGATTTGGTGGGAAGCGGTCGCTTTGCACTGGAGTCCACGTATTGCCTAGGTTGCGGGGCCTGCGTCAAGGTGTGTCCCGAGCATGCGCTTAAGTTGGTTGAGCATGATGCATCCAACCTGGTCGTCGTCGATCCCGAGGCCGAGGAAAAGGCCGCTCAGAAGGCCAAGGCCCACGAAGAGGCCCAGAAGGTCAAGGCCGAGGCAAAGGCCAAGCTCGACAAGATGCTCGATCAGGTGGAGAAGCTCGCGGACTAGTCAGCGAGCTCTATCTCTGCTTCATTTGCGCCGCCGCGGTGTCCGGATTCGCCCGGATGCTGCGGCGGCGCTATACTTATGCAGTTTGAAGTACCTGTACCAAAAGGAGCTGTCGTGTCCCTTTCCATCGGTATCGTGGGCCTGCCCAACGTGGGCAAGTCGACGCTGTTCACCGCGCTTACCAAAAAGACCGGCCTTGCCGCCAACTACCCGTTTGCCACGATCGACCCCAACGTGGGTATCGTCGATGTGCCCGATAGCCGCCTGCAAAAGCTCGCCGACATCGTCAACCCCGGCCGCATTGTGCCGGCTACGGTCGAGTTTGTCGACATCGCTGGCCTGGTGAAGGGTGCCAACGAGGGCGAGGGCCTGGGCAACCAGTTCTTGGCCAACATTCGAGAGACCGACGCTATCTGCGAGGTCGTGCGCTACTTTAAGGACCCCAACGTCATGCGTGAGGTGGGCCGCACGGGCGAGTTCGTCGACCCCGCCGGTGACGCCGATACCATCATGACCGAGCTCATCCTGGCCGACATGGGCACGCTCGAGAAGCAGCTGCCCAAGCTCGAGAAGGAGGCCAAGCGCGATAAGGAGCTCATGCCCAAGTTCGAGGTGGCCAAGCGCCTGCTTGCCTGGCTCAACGAGGGCAAGCGCGCCGCATCCATGGAGATGACTGACGAGGAGCGTGCCGCCGCCAAGGGCCTGTTCCTGCTCACCATGAAGCCCATCCTGTATGTGGCCAACGTGGACGAGGATATGCTTAACGAGGACCTGGCGCCCATCGATGGCGTCAAGCCGCTGCCCATCTGCGCCAAGATTGAGGCCGAGCTTTCCGAGCTCGATCCCGAGGACGCCGCCGACTACCTGGAGAGCCTGGGCCTGGAGCAGCCCGGTCTGGACGTGCTCGCGCAGGCAGCTTACAAGCTGCTCGGCCTGCAGTCGTTCTTTACGGCTGGCGAGATGGAGGTCAAGGCCTGGACGGTTCGTCAGGGCGCGACCGCTCCGCAGGCTGCCGGTGTCATCCATACCGACTTTGAGCGCGGCTTTATTAAGGCCGAGGTCATTGGCTACGACGACTACATCGAGCTCGGCGGCGAGCAGGGCGCCAAGGCCGCCGGCAAGCTGCGTATTGAGGGCAAGGACTATGTCATGGCCGATGGCGACGTCGTGCACTTCCGCTTTAACGTGTAAGGACGACGCATATGTTTAAATATGGCAAAAAAGCTGGCTACATGGGTATTACGCTGCTCGTACTTGCGGTGATTCCGCTGGTGGTCGCAGCGTGTGTTATCCCCAACATTGGTCCCGAGGTGGCAACGAAGTTTAATGCCGCCGGCGAGGCGACGCGCTGGGGCAAGAGCTACGAGCTGCTGGCATTGCCGGTGCTCAATCTACTGCTGAGCGTGGCGACGTACTTTACGGCGGGACGCCAGGCAAAGAACAATGATGACTCCGCCGCCATGGCGCGCATCGTGTGCGAGCGCTACCTGCGTAACGGTTGCATCACGGGTGTGTTCCTCAACGTGATCAACGTCTACTTTATGTATTCGGCGATTACCGGTATGGGCTTTGGCCTGGGCTTTTAGCTTGCGCCTTTAGGCAACGAGCCTGCAAGCATATTCGATGGCTGCTGCGAGGCCGCCGCTCGATCGTGGTTGAAAGACTACATCGGCGGCGGCCTCGTTTTCGTATCCGGCACCGCGAAGGCAGAGCGCGACGCCGGCTTCCAAAAGGAGCGACAGGCCGCGTTGGCTGGTTACGATTACGGCAGCCTGATTGAGCGAGCAGCTGTGCGCTTGGCATTGGATGGCAAGTTCACCTTGCGCCGGGCAAGGGACCAGAACGGCGGCGACGCGACTTGATAGCAATGCAAATGCTGTGCGCTCATCGGGCGAAAGACATTCTGCTTCAACGACGACGAGCTTGGGCGGTGCGCTGTTTGTACGAAGCGTGGCTCGGTACGTGCGGACCGAAGAACCCGACATAGAAAACTCCTGTGTATTCGGCAAAACGTAAACTATAGTTTACGTTTATGTTCGGCTCCATTTCAAACTCGGCTGCATGGACGAACGTGCGAAACAGATTCTTGGCAGGCGGGTCGAGGAGACACGCAGAGACCTTGGTATCTCCAAGGTTGATTTTTGTGTGGCGACAGGAATCAGCCGACCCTACCTCGACCGAATCGAAGATGGGACGGCAAACTTCACGCTCAAGGTTCTATTTAAGATCGCGCCCGCACTCGGCATGACGGTGTCAGAGCTTCTCGAGGGTATCGAATAGGGGATACTCGTCGACAACTGAATTACGCCATCGGGATGCGGTCGTGGTTGACTTGGCTGTAGAACAGGCGCTGAATCTCGGCCGCATCACGTGACTGGCCGAGCGCCCACATGGTTTTGGCCACGAGCGTCTCGGTGGTCATGTCGTCGCCGCGCAAAATACTCGGATGATCGGCGTAAGCTCGGCCGACCTCATAAACGCCCAGATCGAGGCCCTCTTCGGGGACCTGCGTGGTCATAACGACGGTGCGACCCGAACCGACCCAGCGAAAAATCGCCTCCTGGAATGACTCGCCGGACTCACCAAACTCGGGAATACCGCCAATGCCAAAGGTCTCAAGAATTACAGCATCGTAGCTATCGGCAAGGGCGTCCAGGATACCCGGGTTCACGCCGGGTGTAAGCTTGAGGACAAACACGCGCGGGTCAATACTGTCGTAGAAATGAACTGGGCTCTCATTCTGGTGAGTGCCGTGAAGCCCGTTGCGCACAATGCGGTCGTTGCGGATGTAGGCAATGGGCGGATAGTTGACGCTAATGAACGCGTTAAAGCTCATGGTGCGCTGTTTGCGGGCGCGCGTGCCGGCAATGGCTACGCCGCCAAACACGATCGAGACGTCGTGCGAGTGCTCGTCGAGCGCATAGAGCAGGCTCTGGTACAGATTAAGTTTGGCATCAGTAAAAGGGTTGCCCATGGGCTTTTGCGAGCCGGTGAGCACGATGGGCTTGGGACTGTCCTGGATCAGATAGGAAAGCGCTGCTGCGGTGTAGCTCATAGTGTCCGTGCCGTGTAGGATCACAAAGCCGTCGTGGTCGGCATAGCCTTCGACGATGACATCGCGGATGCGCATCCAGTCGCTCGGGCGCATATTGGTGCTGTCGATGTTCATGGGCTGCACGACGTCGAGCTCGCAGAGGCCCGAGATTTCGGGGACGCTCTGGGCGAGCTCCTCACCGGTCAGGGCGGGGGAGAGGCCGTTGCCGTCCTCGGTCGATGCGATGGTGCCGCCCGTGGCGATGAGAAGGATGCGCTTCATGCTGGTATTCCTATCGTATTTGTCGCCGCAAGGGCGGAGTCGTTCGGCAGTATTGTGGCACAGGGCGTCGAATGTTCAAACGTATTACATCATCTGTAACGTTTGGTAACACTTCAATTGCTGGCAAATAGGGGCCCAGGTCGTGCGTTTGCCGTGCGCTGATGGCTGCGAGGGACGAGAAACCACATATAAACGTGTACACTATGGAAGTTATTTTCGTTCATTCACGCGGGTGGGCACCGGCTCCCCGCCAACAAGAGGGGGAAACCATGGATCAAAAGGCTTCCGCAAAGGTCCTCGTACTCGACTTTGGTGCGCAGTACGGTCAGCTCATTGCCCGTCGCGTCCGCGACCTCAAC
>DBFOPE010000177.1:0-8292 GCA_048429085.1 Collinsella sp. | reverse complement strand
GGTCGGCCTGTTCTTCCTGTTCCAGCGCCACGGCGCAGCTCCCGCGGTCCTGGCCTTTGCCCTTTTTGTCCTGGGCATTGCCGAGTTCTTCGTCATCACGTTTAAATCCATGCCCATCCAGCCGGGCGACCTTTCGGCCATTTCCACCGCCGCTGCGGTCGCCGGCACCGGCTACACCTTCTCCATCTCGCTGTTCTGCGTGCTATCCATGGGCTTTACCGCCATCGCCATGCTGCTATGCGAGTACGCCGGCCTGGTGGCACCGCACCGTCAGAAGGGTGCCGCCAACGCCAAGCGCATGCTGCTCACCAACCTGCTCGTCGCCGTGCTGTGCCTGGGTGGCGTGACCGCGCATGTCACGCTCATCGACTACTACAACACTCTCGGCATCACCGTCTACACCTGGCGCCCGCTCGAGAGCTACTGGCGCGAGGGCTATCTGCCTGCCTTTATTAGTGCGGCGCAGTCTATCAAGCCGCCCAAACCCGCCGACTACTCCGTCGACGATGCCAAGGCCACGCTCAAAAAGTACGCCAAGGCCTACGACAAGTCCGATGCCGCCAAGAGTGACGAGCGCGCCGCCGCAAAGGAGCAATTCGACAGCGAGAAGCCCACGGTCATCGCCATCATGAACGAGACGTTCTCGGACCTATCCATCTACCAGAACATGCGCGCCGGCTACGAGGGCCCGCAGTACTTTAAGAGCCTGTCCAACTGCCTCAGCCGCGGCAAGCTCTACGTGAGCGCCTACGGCGGCGGCACCGCCAATACCGAGTTTGAGTTTATGACCGGCAACTCCATGGCCAACCTGGGCTCGGGCGTGTACCCCTACACCATCTACAACATGGAAACAACCGGGAACCTGGCAGAGCAGTTCAAGTCGCTCGGCTATTCCACCACGGCCATGCACCCCAACCACGCCACCAACTGGAACCGCGAGAACGTCTACAAGGACTTTGGCTTTGACCAGTTCCTGTCCATCAACGATTTCCAGGGAGCCGACACCCTGCGCGGCATGGTGACCGACCAGGCTACCTACGACAAGATTCTTGAGCTGCTCGACCAGAACGCCGATCCGCAGTTCATCTTCGACGTAACCATGCAGAACCACTCGGGCTACGACACGGGCCTGCTGCCGGTCGACAAGCAGATGCACCTGAACATCGACGCGACCGACCTGGACGCTAAGACCGTCGAGGACGGCACGCTCTCCGATGTCGACGAGTACGTCTCGTGCATCGAGCAGTCCGACCAGGCGCTGCGTTACTTCCTCAACGCCCTGAGCAAGCTCGACCGTAAGGTGGTCGTGGTGTTCTGGGGCGATCACCAGCCGTTCTTCCCGTCCAAGTTCAACGACAAGTGGTTTACCGGCGAAGACGACGCCACCCACCAGGAGCGCTTGTGGCAGACCGACTACATCATCTGGGCTAACTACGACGTTGCCGGTTGCAACCAGACGAGTGAGGTCGACGACCTGTCCACCAACTATCTGTCCACCCAGCTGATGCAGCTGATCGGCGCACCGCTGACCGACTACCAGAAAGCGCACATGACGCTGCGCAAGTCGCTGCCCGCCATCAACTCGGTCGGCTACGAGGACGCCAGCCTGCGCTGGGCGCTCTCCTCCAACGTCACCGGTGACGACGCCGCCGCAGCAGCCGCCACCAAGGCGCGCGAGGATTACGCCAAGATGCAATACTACGAGATGTTCCGCGACGGCAAGAACGTGTACACCGAGCACTTCCAGACCGAGGCCAACGAGACCGACCCCAACCTGGCACCGGGTACGACCAAGATCAAGTAGCGGGTCGCTCATAACTGAAACGTCTGTCCGGGCGGAGGTATGTAAGGTTCCCTGCTCGGACAGTCCTGCTCGCACGGAGAGCACATTAAGTGCTCTCCGGCTCGTGCGGAACTCGCGATGAACCTTACATTCCGCGTCGCCGGGCAGACGCCTCGGTGTTGAAGCGCGGCTTGTCATGGGGACACCTGCTGAACATATATAAGTTGAAGGCCACGCCATGTGGTCTTTTTGCATCCGGAAACCGTGTCCCAGAATTCACGTCCGGAGTGGGATGCGGTTTCCGCTTACGGCCCCGTTGGGAAACTGCGTCCCACTCCAAAGGCAAATTCTGGGACGGGCTTTCCGAAACCCCATCCATCCGGAAAGCCCGTCCCACTCTGAATACATCCAGCGAACATATGCGAGCGTGTCATCCAGGACGGCCTCGTCATCGGGGTGATGGAAAATGTCGCCCCAAACGCTTGCAGCGGTTGCGCCCACAAGTGCCAAGAAAAAAGCCTCGAGAATTTCGAGGCTTTCACATTTGTATTGTTTTGCACGAAGCACCGCGAACAGCGAAGTTACTCGCCCAGCACGGCCTTCTTGGCCACCGTCGCCA
This sequence comes from Collinsella sp., assembly GCA_048429085.1. GTDB lineage: Bacteria > Actinomycetota > Coriobacteriia > Coriobacteriales > Coriobacteriaceae > Collinsella. Next base: position 5,890 of record DBFOPE010000177.1, on the reverse strand, counting down.
TGTTGTCCAGATCTTCCTTGGTGGGATGGTCCTTCGCGGCAACCCAGTTGTCGAGCAGCATCTTATAGCGAGCGTTGTCGGGATCTTGCTCGAGCATGGCCTCGTAGCGCTGCTTGACCGCGGGACCCATCTTGCCCTGGCACATCGCCCAGCCCGCAAGCTCGGCATCCCCAGCCAAATTGGAAGTTACGCGGTCGATAATCTGCTGATAGTAGCTCTGGTCGGCCCCAAAGCCGCAGGTGCCAAACAGGAACACGCGCTTACCGTGCAAGGCGGAGAGCAACGCCGCGACCGAAGGCGTGCACGCGCCCTTGTCGCACCAAAAACCGACGAGCACCGTGTCGGCCGCGCAGGCGCCCTGCGCCTCGAGCGCAACCTGATCTGCATCCGCATCGTCGCTCAACGCCGCGGCATGGACAAACTCAACACCCGCAGCCTGTAGAGTGCGCTTGATCGCACCCGAAACCATCCTGGTATTACCGCTCTTGCTGTTAACCACCAAAGAGCACGTCATAGTCACGTTGCCTCGTATCCCCCAAAACTAAAGCCACTAATGCAATTTATTAGATGAATATCTTAGTACTAACGCGACAGATGTAAACCACCGTCTGTCGATTGGTTAATTTGCCCCACGGGCTTCCTCACTGGGCGAATTGGCTGCGGTAGAGTTCAGCGTAGAAGCCGCCTGCCGCTAGCAGCTCGTCGTGCGTGCCGCGCTCGATAATCTCGCCGTCGCGCATCACCAGAATGCAGTCGGCGTTGCGAATCGTGCTCAGGCGGTGCGCCACGACAAAGCTTGTGCGGCCAGCCATGAGCTCGTCGAATGCCGCCTGCACCTGCAGCTCGGTGCGGGTATCGATGCTCGAGGTCGCCTCGTCCAGCAGCAGAATCGCCGGGTCGGTGAGCATGACGCGCGCGATGCACAGCAGCTGCTTTTGGCCCTGGCTAAACGTGCCGCCGTCCTCGCCGATGGCCGTATCGTAGCCGCCTGGCAGCTGCACGATAAACTTGTGCGCATGCGCGCGCTTGGCCGCCTCGATAACCTGCTCGCGCGTGGCGCCTGGGCAACCGTAAGCGATGTTGTCCGCCACCGTGCCCTCGAACAGCCAAGTGTCCTGCAGCACCATGCCAAAGGCGCGGCGCAGGCTTGCGCGCGTGTAGTCACGCGAGGAACGGCCATCGACCGCAATGCGACCGGCATCGATATCGTAAAAACGCAGTAGCAAATTGATGAGCGTCGTCTTGCCACAGCCCGTAGGACCGACCAGGGCAAAGCGCATGCCGGGCTTAGCCTCGATGCAGATGTCCTGCAGCAGCCTGCGGTCGGGCACGTAGCTAAAGTCCACATGCTCAAGGGCGACCTCGCCCTGCGGTGCGGCAAGTTCCACGGCATCTGGCGCATCGGGCTCCTGCTCGCGCGCATCGAGCAACGCGAACATGCGGCGCGCCGAGGCGTACGCCGTCTGGATCTGCGTGATGACGTTCGTAACCTCGTTGAACGGCTTAGTGTACTGGTTGGCGTAGGACAGAAAGATCTGCACGCCGCCCACCGTAAGCGCCGCGGGCACGCCCGTGATCACGCCCACGCAGCCGATCACAGCGACAACGGCATAGATGATGTTATTGATAAAACGCGTGCCGGGGTTGGAGAGCGAACCCATAAACTGCGCGCGCTCGCCCGCCGTATAGAGCTCGGCGTTGAGGACATCGAAGCGCTGTTGAGCGTGCGGGCCGTAGGCGAAGGCGTCCACGAGCTTTTGCTCGCCTACGTACTCCTCGATATGACCACCGAGCTGGCCTTGGATGCGCTGTTGAGCAGTGAAGCTCTTATTGGAAAGCTTGGCGATGGCACCGGCCGCAAAAATGGAAAGCGGCGTGACGAGCACCACCACAAACGTCATGGTCAGGTTGATGGAAAGCATAAACGCAAGCGTGCCCACGATGGTGATGACGCCGGTGAAAAGCTGGGTAAAGCCCTGCAGCAGACCGTCACCCACCTGGTCGACATCGTTGACCACACGGCTCATAAGGTCGCCGTGGGCATGGCCGTCGATAAAGCTGAGCGGCATGCGGCCGAGCTTGTCGCTCGCCTCCACGCGCATGTCGCGCACCGTCTCGTAGGACAAGCGGTTGACGCAATAGCCCTGCAGCCACTGGAAGGCCGCGGCGCCCACCACAACGAGCGCGAGTTTGGTAACGAGTGGCAGCAGCGCATCGAAGTCCACCTGCCCGGCGGCGACGATAAGATCGATGCCCTCACCAATGAGAATGGGCGTGTAGAGCTGCAAGATCACCGAGATGGCGGCGCTCACAAACGACGCCGTAAACGAGACGCGGTGCGGGCGAACATAGCCCAGCAGGCGGCGGGTCACCGCGCCCACGGGATAGCGCTCAGGGTCGCCGGGCTGGCGCGGACCGTCGCCCAGGTCGTTGAGGTTATCGTTACCGGACACGTTGGCCGTCATCGTGGCGACCGAACCGGAGGAAGTGTACGGATTCATTTAGCAGCCCTCCTTTGCGCAAGTGGATGCCGGGGCAGCCGGGGCGGACGCGGGACTTGGGACGGGCGCGGGCGCCGCACTCCCCTGCTGGCCCTCGAGTTCCTCGCGGCGCAGCTGCGACTGGCAGATCTCTCGGTAGAGCTGGCAGCTTGCATACAGCTCGTCATGCGTACCCAGGCCAGCAACCGAGCCGTGATCGAGCACGCAGATCATGTCGGCGTCGCGCACGGTCGAGACGCGCTGGCTTACGATCACCGTCGTGAGCGGCAGCCCGCCCTCGACGGCACCGCGCACGCTGCGCTCGCGGATGGCACGGCGAAGCGCCGCGTCGGTCTTAAAGTCGAGTGCCGAGGCGGAGTCGTCCATGATCAGGACCTGCGGAGCGCCCACCAGGGCACGTGCGATGGTCAGGCGCTGACGTTGTCCGCCGCTGAAGTTCTTGCCGCCCGCCTCGACCGGGGCGTCGAGGCCCTGGGGCTTGTTGTGCACGAACTCGCTCGCTTGCGCCATATCGAGCGCTGCCCAGAGCTCCTCGTCGGTCGCCGACTCGTCACGCCAGGTCAGGTTGCTGCGGATAGTGCCGCTCACCAGCGACGCACGCTGCGGAACGGTCGCGACCACGTGGCGCAGCTGGTCGAGCTGCCAGGCGCGCACGTCGGAGCCCATCACGTACACGCTGCCGGTACTCGCATCGTATAGGCGCGGAATAAGCGAGACGAGCGTGGACTTGCCGCTACCCGTACCGCCGATAATGCCAAGCGTCTTGCCCAGCGGGAGCTCCAGGGTCACATCGTTGACGGCGTTGGCAGCGCCGGCGCCAAACGAGAAGCTCACATGGCTCAAGCTCAGCGCGGGGACCGGAACAGCGCCACCCGCCAGTTCGCTCGGCTTGGGCAGCGCGACCGGCCGGTTGCCCTCGTCAGCGATGCTCGGCACGCAATTGAGCACCTCGTTGATGCGCGACGCGCTGGCGCTCGCCTTGGTAAAGACAACGACCAGGTTGGCGACGTAGACGATGGAGGTGAGGGTCTGCGTCATGTAGTTCACAAACGCCATGACCTGGCCCTGCGTAAGCTCGCCCACGTTGACCTGGATGCCGCCCACCCACAGGATGGCGCACACGCCCAGGTTCATCACCAAAAACGTGACGGGATTAAGGATTGACGAGAGCTTGCCCACCGCGATGGCAGTATTGGCCTGGTCATCGGCGGCTTGGGCAAAGCGCTCGCGCTCGTGATCTTCGCGCACAAAGGCGCGAACCACGCGGGTGCCCGAAAGGCCTTCGCGGCAAATAAGCGCGATGCGGTCGAGCTTTGCCTGCAGCTGCTTGTAGTACGGAATGCAGCGCGCCATGACAAACCAAAACACCAGGCCGATAGCGGGCGTGCAGATCAAAAAGATCATGCCGAGCTTAAGGTCGATGGCAAGGGCCGCGACCATGGAGCCCATCGCCAGGAAAGGCCAACGGATGAGCATGCGCACGCCCAGCGCCACGGCCAGCTGCACCTGGTTGACGTCGTTGGTAATGCGGGTGATAAGCGACGGCGTGCCAAAGCGGTCGAGTTCGGCATAGCTCAACTTGTTGATGTGCTGGTAGAGCGCACCGCGGATATCGGTGCCCATGCCCTGCGAGGTGAGCGCCGCCATCTTTTGGCAGACGAGCGTAAACGAGATGCCGATCACAGCCATGGCGCCAAGCAGCATACCGTAGTGGACGACGGCGTTGACATCGTGTGCGCCAATACCCTTATCGATCATCTGGGCAATCACCAGCGGCGTCAGCAGGTCAAAGATCACTTCGATCAGCTTACACGCAGGGCCAATCACCATATACCGGCGAAACTTACCACCAAAACGCCTGAGCAGCTCAATCATGTATAGGCGCTCCCTATCATCATCCACATTCAATTCGAACCATGATAGTACCGCCACCCCAAAAGAAGCGTAAACAACTCGTCATTTCTAACGGGATTCAGTTTTCAGAGGGGTATACGCGCACACCCAGCCAGTGTCGGGTCAACTAGCATGGTATACTTACATTAGTGCTACCAAGTTAGTCGCCGACCCTTGAAATGAGGTGCCGAGATGAACGACATTCTCGCAAGAAGAGCAAGACGAGCAACTGTGGGCATCGCCCTTTCCGCGGCACTTGTCGCGGGAATCGCCCCCGTAACGGCGATCGCGGCAGAAACCAGCGCCCCCACCGGTGCAGTTGCCTTGCAGACGGAAGACGCGGCCGCCGCAAAAGAAAAAGCGTATGCAGCCATGCAGGAAGCGCTCAAAACCCTCGAGGCCGCAAAAGACGCCGCAAGTCCCGAGAAAATTGCGGAAATCGATGATGACATTGCCGCATTTCAAGAACTCTACGACATGGTGGTGGCGGAAGCCGCCAAACAGAGGGAACCCCTTCCCGCCATGCAAGCGAACGTCGATGCAGCCCAAGCCAAATACGATGAGGCCCACAACCGGACAAGCGGCCTTCAGGCAGAATTAGATAAGGCACTTGAAGCACTCGGCGGCGAGGAGCCCAGCACAGCTATTAAGGAGCATATTAAGCAGTTGCGCATGGAGATCATGACGGCAGAAAGGCGAGAAGAATCTTGTGAAGATGATCTTCACCGCTACCAACGCCGGCTCGAAAGCCAGGAAAAACAGGTTCAGTATTTCGAAAGTGAGGCAAAGGAAGCTAAAGCCCACATCGACGAGGACATAGCCAAGCGAAATGCGCTCCTTAGCGATTTGGAAAAGGCGCAAGCGGCCTATGACGACGCCTGCAAGGCATACGAAGAGGCAAAGGCCGCGGCAGACAAGGCCACCTCGCCCGAGATAATGAAACCCGCCGAGACGACAAAACCCTCCAGCTCAGCGCAGCCGGCCGAAACGGCACAGCCCGCCAGCTCGCCCGCGACCGGCAAAGACGCTCCATCGAGCTCCACCAAGCAGGCGAACACGAGCAGCGGCAAGCCCGGCAAGCTCGCAAACACAGGCGACACAGCGCCGAGCGCAATCACACTCGCAGGAATCGCCGCCATGGGACTCGGAATAACCGCCACAGCCACACGCCGCATCAAGAACTCAAAATAGCCGACAGAGCATTCTGCCTTCACCAATCCACAAGCCCAGAGACAAAAAGAGGCCCGTTTCCCCAACCTAGGGAAACGAGCCTCTTTAACTGCAAAAATTCAAGCAACAGCACCGCCGCCTCTTGAACCACGTAGCCATCAATGCCCAGACAACGCCAACGAGCAGCATTCCTTAAGGGATAGATTAAATTAGATAAACGCGCCTTTACGGGTGATTTTTGGACGACGGGGCCCGGCCGGCGGCGAGGTGTTTGGTAGTCGAGCGATCCCGCAGGCGCAGCCGAGGACCAGCGAGACACCAAACAC
>DBFOPE010000176.1:0-9033 GCA_048429085.1 Collinsella sp. | reverse complement strand
CACGTTTTTTGAGCGCTTGATACGCTTTAACCCTGCGGAAACATTTTTCTGCGATAGTATCTGCGATATAGACCAGTCGAAACCCGCCCGAAAGAAAGGGGAGCGACATGAACCAGCAGAACATCGATTACGTACTCCGCTCCGTAGAGCAGCGTGACATCCGCTTTGTGCGTCTGTGGTTTGTCGACATTCTCGGCCGCCTCAAGAACTTTGCCATTAGCCCCGAGGACCTCGAGGTCGCTTTTGAGGAGGGTATTGGCTTTGACGGCTCGGCCATCGAGGGCTTTGCCACGCCCGAGGAAGCCGACATGCTCGCGTTTCCCGATGCTTCGACCTTTCAGATTCTGCCGTGGCGTCCGAGTCACAACGGCGTCGCCCGCGTGTTCTGTGACGTGTGCACTCCCGATCGCAAGCCGTTTGCCGGCGACCCGCGCGATGCCCTGCGCCGCATGTTCTACAAGGCCGAGAAGGCCGGCTATCTGCTCAACGTGGGCGCCGAGCTGGAGTATTACTATTTCCCCGACGAGCACACCCCCGAGCCGCTCGACAACGTGGGCTACTTCGATCTTTCGGTGAGCGATGCCGCTCGCGACCTGCGTCGCAACACAGTCCTCACGCTCGAGAAGATGTCCGTGCCCGTGGAGTACACCTTCCACGCCGCCGGCCGCTCACAGCACGGCATGAGCCTGCGCCACGCCGAGGCCCTGAGCATGTCCGACGCCATCACCACGGCCAAGCTCATCATTAAGCAGCAGGCCTACGAGAGCGGTTGCCACGCCTCCTTTATGCCCAAGCCGTTGGCGGGCGAGGACGGCAGCGCTATGTTCTTGCATCAGTCGCTGTTCGACCACGACGGCAACAACGTCTTTTGGGGCGAGGACGACGAGAAGTACCACCTCTCCGATATCGCCAAGCACTACATGGCTGGCATTCTGGCACACGCGCGCGAGATCAGCGCCATCACCAACCCCACGGTCAACTCGTACAAGCGCATCACCACGGGCGGCGACTCCGTGCCGCAGTACGCCACGTGGGGCCTGCGCAACCGCGCGAGTATGGTCCGCATCCCGGTCTACAAGCCCGGCAAGCAGCTGTCCACGCGCATCGAGCTGCGCAGTCCCGACCCCATGGCCAACCCGTACCTGGTCAACGCCGTCACGCTGGCGGCTGGTCTGGACGGCATCGAGCGCAAGCTGGAGCTTCCGCCCGAGGCAACGGCCGAGACGCTCAAGCTCACCGACCGTCAGATGCTCGAGGCCGGTTACACGCCGCTGCCGCGCTCGCTCAAAGAGGCGCTCGACGTGTTTGAGGACTCGCAGTTTATGAAGGATGCCCTCGGCGAGCACATCCACAGCTTCTTCCTCAAAAAGAAGCGCGACGAGTGGCATAAGTTCGAGTCTACGATCACCGAGTGGGAGATCAAGCACTACCTGGCGAACTCCTAATCGCGCTGGCTCGTTCCAGTACGATTGAGCTCATTTCTTTGGAGGCCGATATGTCCGAAAAGAGTGCCCTGTTCATGGCGCGCACGACGCGCTTCCACGAGTTTGCCCGCAGCTTGACGACCACCCTGGGTGTCGAGGTGAGCCTGGCAACCCCCGATTCGCCGACTGCGGCGCACGACTTTGACCTGCTGATTCTCGATTCCGATGGCATCCGCAGCGACCGCATCGATCAGATTGCCAAGTGGCTTGACGATCGCGGCGGCGTCCCCATGCTGGTGATCGTTGACGACGAGGCGCTTAGCACCCTGCGTCTGCCCAATCACGCGCATGCCGACTTTGTATGCCCCACGGCGACGCCCAACGAGCTCAAGGCTCGCGCGCAGCGCCTGATGGGTGAGGAGGAGACCGTTACCGCCGACGATGTGCTCAACATCGATAACCTCGAGATCAACCTGGCTACCTACCAGGTGACACTCGATAACGAGCCCATCGACCTGACGTTGATGGAGTACTCGCTGCTGAGCTTTTTGGCGACGCATCCCAACCGTGCCTACAGCCGCGAGGTACTGCTGCACCGCGTGTGGGGCTTTGAGTACTGCGGCGGTACGCGTACCGTCGACGTGCACATCCGACGCATCCGCTCCAAGGTGGGCCCGCAGATTGCGGCGCACATCACCACCGTCCGCGGCGTGGGTTATCTGTTTAAGGACTAGATTTCCACCACAAAGGGGGCAGGCACCTTTGTGGTGGTTTTGCCGCAGGTGCGGGTCCCTCTCGAATCTGCAACAGAACTTAAGCCTTCCTAAAAGATTGCGTTCTCATACACGTTCGCCCGCATATTGGGGTACAACTCAACGTGAACAATGATGGCCCGCCATATGTTTGGCGGGCCTTTGGTTATTAGACGAAAGGATCGCAGCTATGAGCGAGAACGATTCCCAGCGTCCCCAGGACGCGGGCAACGCCGGCGAGACCCAGCAGCAGCCGCGTGTGCAGGTGGAGTCGACGCCTGCCGGTAGCAACATTCCCTACGTGCAGGCTTACGACACGCAGACCGGCCAGCCGCTGGGTGGCCAGCAGGTTGTAAACAAGCACACGGTGGTCAAGACCAAGACCAAAAAGCTGCCGATCTTTATTACGGCACTCGCCGGCTGTGCCTGCGGCGCCCTGCTGGTCATTGCGCTCATTATGAGCGGCACGCTCGATATCGGTGGCGGCAAGAATGCCGTGACGGCGGGTGCTTCGGGTTCGTCGACGCAAAAGATCACGATCGATTCCGAGGACACCACGCTGGCCGAGGCCGTTTCTGCCAAGGCATTGCCCTCCGTCGTTTCCATCACCGCCACTTCGAGCGGTAGCCAGAATGGCTCGCTTTCGCAGTCTGCTGACGAGTCGGATAGCTCGGGCAGCGTCGGTTCGGGCGTCGTGCTCGATACCGAGGGCCACATCCTCACCAACAACCACGTGGTCGACGGCTACGACCAGTACGTGGTCACCATGGACGACGGCACCACCTACGAGGCCGAGTTCGTGGGCAACGATGCTTCGAGCGACCTGGCCGTCATCAAGCTCAAGGACGCCGACGCCTCCAAGCTCACGCCGATCGAGATCGGTGATTCCTCCAAGCTCAACGTGGGCGAGTGGGTCATGGCGATCGGTTCGCCGTTCGGTAACGAACAGTCTGTCTCTACGGGCATTGTGTCGGCGCTGTATCGCTCCACGGCCATGAGCTCTACCAGCGGTAACACCATCTATGCCAACATGATCCAGACCGATGCCGCCATCAACCCGGGCAATTCCGGTGGCGCGCTCGTCAACGACAATGGCGAGCTCGTGGGTATCAACTCGCTCATCGAGAGCTACTCGGGCTCCAGCTCGGGCGTGGGCTTTGCCATTCCGGTTAACTACGCCAAGAACATTGCCGACCAGATTATCGACGGCAAGACGCCGGTGCATCCGTACATGGGCGCTACGCTTTCGAGCGTCAATGCGCTCAACGCCCGCACCAACAAGCTGAGCACCGATAGCGGCGCGTATGTGGCGAGCGTCGTCGAGGACGGTCCCGCCGCCAAGGCTGGCATCCAAGAGGGCGACGTCATCACCAAGCTGGGCGACGACGAAATCACGAGCGCCGATGGTCTGATCATCGCACTGCGCAGCCACGAGGTGGGCGAGAAGGTCGAGATCACGCTTATGCGCGGCAAGGAAGAGAAAAAGGTCACCGTCGAGCTGGGCTCCGACGAGGAGCTGCAGAACCAGCAGCAGGACGACAGTTCGACCGACACCGGCAACGGCGGTATTACCGACGAGCAGCTGCGCCAGTACCTGGAGGAGCTGTTAGGCCAGCGGGGCCAGGGTCAGGGCTACGGCCAGGGCTACTAGCGAGCCGTTTCGCTCATACCGATGCCAGAGGGGCTGTCCCACCAACGCGGGACAGCCCCTCTTTTCTTATTGATCCGTTGGGGACGGAGGAAACGGATCATTTAGAAACGGCGAGGGCATGGTTTGATCGCGCGATCCACCCCGGTTCGGCCGCTGCCGATTCGGTGCGGTTCGAAAGGGCTATTCGGCGCCATAGTGACCGGTGGTACTCTAGTAACCGTTTGAAATCGAGCGAAGGAGTGCCGCTATGGAGCAATCGAGCCTGTTTGGTGACGGTGTGGACATCGATACCGAAACGCCCGCGAGTGCGGATGTCGCTGCACCGGCCGATGCCCGTGCCCAGGCGGCAGCGCGTGCGGCCGAGCTGCGCCACGAGCTCGATTACCACGCCTATCGCTACTACATGCTCGACGCGCCCGAGATCACAGACGCCGCCTTTGACAAAATGCTCGTTGAGCTGCAGGAAATCGAGGCCACCTACCCCGACCTGGTGACGCCCGACAGCTATACCCAGCGCGTGGGCGGCTACGTGAGCGAGCAGTTTACGCCGGTCACGCACATGGCGCGCATGTATTCCATGGACGATGCCATGGATTTGGATGAACTTGACGCGTGGCTCCAGCGCACCGAGGATGCGCTCGGTGCCGGTAGCGTCACCTATACCTGCGAGCTTAAGATCGACGGTCTGGGCGTCGCGCTTACCTATCAAAACGGCACTTTTGTGCGCGCCGCCACGCGCGGCGACGGCACCACGGGCGAGGACGTGTCGCTCAACGTGCGTACCATCAAGGATGTGCCCATGCACCTGTCCGAAGCGGCGCTCGCCCACATGGGCGCCGACCGCGAGCGTACCATCGAAGTGCGCGGTGAGGTTTACATGCCCAAGGGCAGCTTTGTTCGCCTGAATGAAGAGGCCGATGCCGAGGGGCGCGACCCCTTCGCCAACCCGCGTAACGCCGCCGCCGGCAGTCTGCGTCAAAAGGATCCCAAGGTCACGGCGCGCCGCGACCTGGCCACCTTTATCTATGCCATCGCCGATACCGACCCGCTGCACGTCCACAGCCAGCGTGAGTTCCTCGATTGGCTGCGCAGCGCCGGTTTTAGTGTCAACCCCAACGTGGCACGCTGCGCCACACCCGCCGAGGTCCACGAGTTCTGTGCTCAGGCGCTTGAGCACCGCGGTGACCTGGACTACGACATCGACGGCGTGGTCGTAAAGGTCGATAGCTTCCAGCAGCAGCTCGACCTGGGCTTTACCGCCCGCGCGCCGCGCTGGGCCATTGCCTTTAAGTTCCCGCCCGAGGAAAAGCAGACCGTCCTGCGCGAAATTCGCATCCAGGTGGGTCGCACCGGTGTGCTCACGCCGGTCGCCGAGTTCGACCCGGTGACGGTCGCCGGCTCCACCATCGCGCGCGCCACGCTGCACAACATCGACGAGATCCGTCGCAAAAACGTGCGCGAGGGCGATACCATCATCGTGCACAAGGCGGGCGACGTAATCCCCGAGGTTGTGGGCCCGGTGCTCGATAAACGCCCGGCCGAGTCGGTCGACTGGTCCATGCCCGAGGTTTGCCCCGTGTGCGGTAGCCCCGTGGTCCACGAGGATGGCGAGGTTGCCTACCGCTGCGTCTCCATCGATTGCCCCGCACAGCTCAAGGAGCGCCTGCTCCACTGGGTGAGCCGCGGCTGCATGGACGTCGACGGCCTGGGCGACGAGATCGTCGACAAGATGATCGCCGCCGGCCTGATCCACGATGTCGCGGACTTCTACCAGCTCACGGTCGACGACATCGCAGGCCTGGACACGGGGCGCACCTATGCTAGCTCCAACAGCAAAAAAGGTGTCAAGAAGGGCGATCCCATCCCGGTGGGCCTCAAGACGGCCGAGAAAATCATCGCCGAGCTCAACAAGTCCAAGAGCCAGCCGCTCGGTCGCGTGCTGTTTGCCCTGGGTATCCGCCACGTGGGCAAGAGCGTGGGCGAGGTCATCGCTGAGCGATTCCTGTCGATTGACAAGCTCATTTTGGCGAGCGAAGAGGACATCGCCGAGTGCGAGGGCATCGGTCCCAAGATTGCGGCGAGCGTCAAGCAGTTCCTGGCCGTGCCCGAGAACCTTGCCGTGTTGGAACGTCTGCGCCAGGCGGGCCTTTCGCTCGAGGTCGACTTGGGCGCTGCGCACGCGCAAGCCGCAGCCGACGCTGGCGTGGCGGGCGAGCTCGCCGACGCACAGCCACTCGCGGGTCTGACCTTCGTGCTGACAGGCACGCTCGTCAACCGCACCCGCGACGAGGCGGGCGCGGCGCTCAAGGTGCTTGGTGCCAAGGTCTCGGGCAGTGTTTCAAAGAAGACGAGCTATCTGGTCGCCGGCCCCAAAGCGGGCTCCAAGCTCACCAAGGCCGAGCAGCTGGGCGTACCCGTGCTGGACGAGGACGCACTCGAGCAGATCTTGGCTACCGGTGAGGTGCCCCAGGCTTAGCGCATCGATAGCCTAATTGAAGAACCGCCCGGAAAGCATGATGCCTTTCGAGCGGTTCTTATTTGGACGGGGCAACGGGCACCGTGATCTGCGTCACGTAGGTTGTGGGGTCGTCGCTGATGATGTCGTCGATCAGGGCAATCTCGCGTGAGGGACCGGCGGGTGTCAGGCCGTGCTCGCGCATATAGCCGAGCAGTTGCTCGTAGCGCGGGCCCGCTTGCCCGTGCGTGCCGCGGAAGCTAATGGTCAAACAGCGTGCGGCGGGGCGTACCTCGACGTCGCCCAAGTACTCATCGGTGTCATCGAGCAGCAGGAAGACCTCGTCGTAGCCGTCAAAGTCACCGGCGTCCAGGCGCTCGGCGCTAATTCCAATGCCCAAGTTGCCCAGGAAGACAAAGGTCTCATGCTGGCCCTTCTGCAGTTGACGAATTTGCCACTCCAACGCATAGGCATCGGTGGGGTTGACGCGTTCGCGCAACACGGCGCAGCGAAGCTCGGGCGCATCGATTGTGCAAATGGTATTGAGCTCGGTGTTCAGGGCATCGTGCAGCAGGGCAAGCCGGTTATCAATCTTGCGCGACACGCGCTCCAGCTCGCGGCGCTTGCGCTCGATGAGCTCCTGCTGCTGGGTCAGCTGCCGCTGCATGAGGTCCACATCGCGCGTGGTCACAAACTCACGGATCTGCGCCAAGGGCAAGTCGAGAACACGCAGGTGGCTGATGGTGTTGAGGGTGGAGAGCTGCCACGATCCGTAGTAGCGGTACCCACTTGCCGGATCGATGTGCGCCGGGTCCAGCAAGCCCATCTGCTCGTAATGACGTAGCGTCCCCACGCTCAGGTTAAACAGGCGCGCCACCTCGCCAATGCGGAGCAGGCCCTCGGTATGTTCACTTGGCATGTCGATCACAGGACCGCTCCTTTCAATAGGGTCGGGGAGGGGCGCCAGGCTTGCGTTGCCCCGCTACGCTACCAACTTGTCAAAAGCCCCACGCCGGTTGAGCACGGTAAACGCGACAACACAGATGACTGCCGACAAAATTGATCCGCACGGCGAAGCGATGCCCATGGGAAACAGCGTGTCGGAATAGGCGTTCGACAGCAGCCACGCGCCGGGTACGCGAATGAGCGCCACGGCCAGCACGTTGTGCGCAAAGCCGATGTAGCTCTTGCCGTATGCAGCGAAAAAGCCGCTAAAGCAAATGTGGATGCCGGCAAAGATTGCATCGAAAATATAACTGTGCATATAGCCGGTACCGGCGGCGACCACCGCGGCGTCCTTGGCAAAAAAGCCGATAAACGCCGGCGCCACCAGCCACATCAGCGCCGTGATCAGGCAGCCGTACACCACCGAGATCGTCATGGCGTCCTTGAGCACCTGACGCGCGCGATCGCCCTTGCCCGCGCCGGCATTTTGCGCCGTGAGCGCGCTGACGGTGGCGCCCATGGAGCTCGGCACAATGAACAAAAAGCTGATCATCTTCTCGACCAGGCCCACGGCGGCGGCGTCGACGAGCCCTCGGTGGTTGGCGATGACGGTGATAAACATAAACGCCACCTGGATACAGCCGTCCTGCACGGCCACGGGCACGCCGATCTTAAGAATGCTGCCGAGCACCTCGGGCTGGGGACGCAGGTCGCTGCGCTTAACGTGGATGTTCGTACGGCGGCTCTTAAGCCACACGAGCGCGAGGGCAACGCTGGCCGTCTGCGCGGTCACCGTGCCGAGCGCCGCGCCCACGGGGCCGAGCCCCATGTGGCCGATAAACAGAAAATCGAGCGCGATGTTAATGATGCATGCCACGCCGATCACGTACATGGGCGAGCGCGAATCGCCCAGGCCGCGAAAGATGGCCGAGAGAATGTTGTATGCGGCAATAAACGGAATGCCGACAAAGCAGATACGCAGGTAGGCGGCGGTGCCTTCGACCGCCTCGGCAGGCGTGCCAATGAGTGCCACGATTTGCGGGCACAGTGCGAGCAGGACAGCGGCCAGCACCACCGAGACACCCATAAAGAGCGTGATGGTGTTGCCGATGGCGGTCTCGGCGCGGTCGAAGCGACGCGAGCCCACGGCGTGGCCGACGATGACCGTCGTTCCCATTGCCAGGCCCACGAGCGTCACGGTAATGATATAGAGCGTCTGCGCGCCATTGCCCACGGCGGTGATGCCGGCGGCGCCGCTGAACTGCCCCATCATGTACAGATCGGCCATGCCGTAGAGCATCTGCAAAAAGTACGAGAGCATATAAGGCAGGGCAAAGACCGCGATGGTCTTGAGGACATTGCCGCGTGTGAGGTCGTGTTCCATGGGCGGGGCTTTCTGGCTGGGTTTGTTTACGTATCAGTGTAGTGAAAATCCTACAACGATTGTAGAGTCAAGGTTTATGTTGGGTGCCGGGCGAAAAAGTGAGCCTGTATTCATTTCCCATGGTTTAAAAGAGCTGGATTAACCCGTTCGAGCACGATGCTTTGACCCCTCCGTGCCCCTCACCTCGCCTCAAACCATCACAACATTCGACGTTTTTTGCCAAAATCGGGAAAAGCATCGAATGTTGTGATGGTTTTTCTGCCACTCGACCGGGTGGAATCGCTTTCTTGCGCACGAAGGTGTGCGGACCCGTGGGCAGGGGAATAAGGTTGGTTATCCGACTCCATTGGAGGGCTCATGGACCTGCCGATCGTCCTGTCCCATAAGACTGCCTGGCTGTACCACAACGTGGCGCGCCCGTC
>DBFOPE010000175.1:0-30023 GCA_048429085.1 Collinsella sp. | reverse complement strand
GTGTTCCAGTAGAGCTCGGGGTCAACTTGCGCACTCTTGGCGTGGGTGGCGCCATGGATGGTGAGCTTTTGCTTGACCTTGCTGGCGCACGCGTCGTAGTTTTGGTCGAGCATGTCGTACGGCACAAAGGTGTCCTGGTCGCCGTGGATAAACAGCATGGGAACCGTCGCGTGTTTGAGTTGCTCCACACTGCTCGCCTTATGAAAGTCGTAGCCCGCGCGCACGTTGCACACCAAGTTTGCTACATCGAGCAAGGGAAAGCTGGGCAGGCCGAACACGTCCTTGAGCTGCAGAGAAAACTCGTCCCAAACACTCGTATAACCGCAGTCCTCGATAATGCATTTCACGTTTGCAGGCAGAGATTCCCCCGCGACGTTCATGGCGGTTGCCGCACCCATCGACTCGCCAAAGACCAGGATGCGCGCCTCGGGGTCAGCCTGAACGATCCGCCCGATCCATGCAGCGACATCGAGCCGCTCGGGCCAGCCCATGCCGATATAGTCGCCGCCGGAGCGCTCGTGGGCGCGGGCGGCAGGCGCGAGCACGTTCATGCCGCGGTCGTGGAAGCGCTTGGCGTATCGGGCCATACCGATGGGCTCGTTGGTATATCCATGCAGGCAGACGGCGTAGTCGTGCGTGCTCTCCGAAGCAGCAAAAAACCAAGCGGCGAGCTCGGTTCCGTCATCTGCGGTGAGGCTGCTGCTCTTGCGGTTTTCTTTAAACCATGCCCGCGCCTCGGTGTCCTCGGCATCCGGCTGCTCGCCTTCTTTGTCGTTCTTGCTATCCTGCATCATCTTCATGGTGTACGGCGCTTGGGGATTCAGCGCGAAGTCAAACAGAAAGTTGCCGGCAAATCCGAGCAGCACAACGACAACCACCAGTGCAACGATGCCGGCCATCTTGAGCTTTCGATGGGAACGTGCGTTTTGAGCCATGCGGTATTCTCCTATAAGATGTTAATACGTCAACATTTAATGCAAGCGCATTATGGACGTTCGCCGTTGATGCGTCAACAGGCAAAGAATGGGTAAACAAAGGGTCACGTATGGTGCAAATTTCGCACGTACCTAGACGCTTTGATATAGTGTTGAGAACTCTTTACGTTGGAGGATGTAACCGGCATGTCCGATTCGAGCGACAGTTCTAAGCCGCGACCCAAGACCGCGGCCGTTCCACACTACACGGTGGGCGAGGAGATCATGAACTCCGTCACCCATGGTGTCGGCTGCCTGCTGGGTATCGCGGGCCTGGTACTCCTGATCGTATTTGCTGCCCTGCGCGGCGGAGGCCCGGCCCACATGGCCGCGGCGATTGTCTATGGTGTCAGCATTATCCTCGAATACCTTGCCTCCACGCTCTACCATGCGATTCAGCCCGCTCGCGCCAAGCGCGTGTTTCGCATTATCGACCACAGCTGCATCTACCTGCTCATAGCCGGCAGCTATACGCCGTTTTGTCTCATCACGCTCGCAAACGACGGCGGTCCTATGCTGTTCTTTGCCGTATGGGCCATCGCCATTATCGGCATCGCCCTCGAGTGCTTTATGCGCGAGCGTCAACCGCACTGGGTAAGTGGCCTGGTCTACCTGCTGATGGGCTGGCTCGTTGTCTTTAAGCTGCCCGAACTTGTGGCACTGCTCAACCCCGTGGCGCTTGCCCTGCTCGCCGTCGGCGGCGTGTGCTACACCGCGGGCGTGCCGTTCTATATCGCCAAAAACGTGCGCTATCTGCACAGCGTGTTTCACCTGTGGGTGCTCGCCGGCAGCATCTTCCAGTTCATGGCGGTGATCCTCTTCGTAATCTAGCGACCACGCCAGCGCCCGTGCCCCCGCTCGGTCGCCAGCGCAATTGCCCTATCCGCCATCAACGTTTTACCCTAACGTCCCGAATCTTGGAGGTTCGAGAAACTCCCGATGGACATAACCATCTCCCTTATCACCACCCTCGTTTTGACCCTCATCAACGGCTACTTCTCCATGTCCGAGATGGCGCTCACCACGGCTAAGCGCGCCGTGTTGGAGCACGATGCCGAGGAAGGCGACAAGCGCGCCGAGCGCGCCATTAAGCTGGCCGCCGACTCCGACCAGCTGCTCGCCACCATCCAGGTCGCCATCACGCTCGTGGGCTTCGCCTCGTCCGCCGTCGCCTCGACGAGCCTGTCCGACCCGCTTGCCACGTGGCTCATGAGCTTTGGCATCGCGCCGCTTTCCGCCATCGCGCGCGGCCTGGCGCCGGTCATCATCACCGTCGCCGTCGCCTTCGTGTCCATCGTGGTTGGCGAGCTTGTGCCCAAGCGCATCGGCCTGGCTAATGCCGAAGGCGTATCCAAGCAGGTCGTGGGACCGCTCTCCGTGTTCCAAAAGATCGCCCGCCCGCTCGTGTGGCTGACCGGTGCCTGCTCCGACGGCCTGGCCCGCATCCTGCGCATCAAGAGCGCCGACGACCGCCAAAACGTCTCGGAGGAAGAGATCAAATACATGGTCTCGGAGCAGGACGATCTGCTCGACGAGGAAAAGCGCATGATCCACGAGATCTTCGACCTGGGAGACACCGTTGCCCGCGAGGTCATGGTGCCGCGCGTGGACACCACCATGTGCGAGGACGACGAAACGGTCGCCGACGTGCTGTCCGCCATGCGCCAGACCGGCTTTAGCCGCATCCCCGTCTATCACGAGGATCCCGACAACGTCGCCGGCATCGCGCACATCAAGGACCTGATCCAGCCTTCGCTCGACGGCAAGGGCGACCAGCCCATCGCCGACTTTTTGCGCGACGCCACCTTTGTGCCCGACACCAAGGACATCCTGCCGCTGCTGTCCGAGATGCAGACCTCGCACGACCAGATCGTAGTGGTCGTGGACGAGTACGGTGGCACGGCCGGCATCATCACCATCGAGGACATCGTCGAGGAGATCGTGGGTGAGATCGAGGACGAGTTCGACCCCGACAACAAGTACCTCACGCGCCTTTCGCGCCGCGAGTGGCTCGTCGATGGGCGTTTTTCGTGCGATGACGCGATTGAGCTTGGTTGGCCGCTCGAGGAAAGCGATGATTATGAGACCATCGCCGGCTGGATTTTGGAGCTTTGCGACTCGGTGCCCGACATCGGAGAGGTGTTTGAGGTTGCGGGGTACAAGTTTAAGGTGCAGTCGATGCGTGGCCAGCGCATCTCGCTCATTCGCGTGATCGCTCCGGCCGAAACCGATAAGAAGGATTCCGAGCCCTCGGCAGACGAGCCGACGGCGTCTGGTGCGGGCTCTGCGGACCCGCACGACGGCGACGAGTAGGGTAAGGAAGAGTAGGGGAGAGTTATGGCAGGCCTGTTCAACATCCTTAAGGTCACCGTCAGCGAGGACAAGATCTGCGCGCACGTGCTGGTGAACCCCGGCATGCCGCTCATGACCTCGGAGGACATCGAGGCCACGGCGCGCGTGTATTACCTGGTGCCCGCGATTGCCAAGCACCTGTGCCTGGGCGATTCCGGTCGCGAATTCCAGGACTGCATGGGCCAGACCGAGCTTTGCCATCTGCTGGAGCACGTGACGGTCGAGCTCATGAACGAGACCGGTCTCGCTGGCAGCATTTCGTGCGGCCGCACTCGCGTGAGTGAGCACGATGAGCGTGTCTTTGAGGTCGAGCTTTCGTGTCCCGACGACGCGCTGGCCATCGGCGCGCTGTCTTCGGCGACCTTTATGATGGATTGGGCCTATCTGCATGCCGATCAGCCCGCTCCCGACGTGGACGGTACGGTCGCGGGCCTGCGCAACCTGGTACTGGGCATGCGTGCCGAGGCCGAGGGCAAGGACCCGCACGAGGCCGTCGCCGCCGCGAACGCCGAGGGCGAGGCCGGGGACGCGACCGAGGGCGAGGCGCCTGCCGAGGCTGCCGTCGATCCTGTCGACGATGCCCCTGCCGAGGAGACCGTCGAGGCCGAGCCCGCGGAGCCCCAGGGCGTCCCGAGCTTTGACGACGAGCCACAGGAGGTAATCGATACCGAGGGCGCGACCGCCGAAAGCCACGAGGCCCCCGCTGCCGTCTACGGTGGCGCGGCGACGGCTCCGGTTGCCCCCGCGCACGAGGGAGCGCTGCCGCTCGTTGACGGCGCCGGCGAGGACCCGGGCGCTACAGTGGCCATGCCTGCCATGCCACAGGAGTAGGCTCACCCGCTTATTACCATCATGTACCTGCGCCTTTACCGTACGCAGATGAGTAAGACGGCAAGCGCTGTGCTGCGGGTATAATGGACAGCATTCAAACGGTGGGCGCCGAGGTGCCCGCAGGAGAGGAATGAACATGGGTAAGACTTTCAACTTTATCTCGGGTGCGCTCTTCGGTGCTGCCGCCGGCGCCATCATCGGCGTCGCCCTGGCTCCGCGCTCGGGCGCCGAGACCCGCGCCATGGCTGCCGATATCGCCAACGACGCCTGGGATAACATGCGCGACACCTACGAGCACGGTGCCGAGGAGGCCCGCGCCGCGGTCAACGATTTTGGCCCGATGGTCGACGCCAAGACCGATGACCTGCGCGCCAAGGTCGACCTTGCCCGCGAGCGCATGGACCAGCTGCGCGAGCAACTCAACGACGCCATCTCGGGCGGTAACGTGACGCCCGCCGCCGATGTCGTGGTCGAGAACGCCGTCGAGGCCGACGCTGAGGCCGCGGAGCCTTCGACCGAGGCATAATGCGCGCCGGGGATTTTGTCGGCGCCAAGATCTATCGCAAGCCTACCGAGGATAAGCGCACCAAAAAGGACGGCACGCCGCGCAGCCCTAAAAAGCTCGGCAAGATTCACTTTCCGGTCTTTACCCCGGGCGGTACGCGTGTGGTGGGCTTTATGGTTCGCCAGTCCGATATCGCGGGCATGATCGAGCGCCCCGACCGGTTTGTGGCGCTCGATGCCATTGGTGTCTACGAGGGCGCCATCGCGGTTGACGACGTCAAGGGCACCTACGATGCCGCTGCGGCCAAGCGCCTCGACATCAACCTGGACGATTGCATTATCTGGGTTGGCATGGACGTGCGCACGGAGTCGGGCGATGTCGTGGGCTATTGCTCGGATGTGGAGTTCAAGCCGCGTTCGGGCATCGTGCAGACGTTCTACGTGACCGCCGGCACTGCCTCGAGTGTGCTGGTGGGCGACACGCAGATGCCGCCGACGATGCTGCGCGGCTATGCGGACGGCGCGATGATCGTTTCGGACGAGGTCAAGTCGCTCGGGTATTCGGGCGGCGCCGCTGCAAAGGCTGCCGAGGCAAGCGTCATGGTGGGCGATAAGGTCAAGAAGGGCGCCAAGGTGCTCGATGACAAGGGTTCGGTCGCCGTGGACAAGGGCAGTCGCGCGCTGGGCAAGCAGCTCGGCAAGACGCGCGGTATGTTCAAGGCCTTTAAGGACGAATACCAAAAGGCGAGCGGGGGCTCGTCGAAAGCCAGCAAATAGCGACGTACCAAATGATGGGAGGCAAGCCGGAGACCTGTTGCTCCGGCTTGCTGCGTTTATGGGGGAGGGCACATGCGCCAAAACGGATCATATTCACACGGACGCTCGGGCTCGCGTCCGACGGCGCGCCGCGATCTGGGGCAGTTGCCCAGCGGTCAGCGCAAGCGTCACCGTAAGCCCGGCGCGATGTATCTCAACCATAGCCGCGGCTTTAGCGACCGAAGCGCTCGCATCGGCAACGGCCGCACGCCCCGTCGTCCGTCTCGCCTGCCCTATGCGCTCATCGCCGTGGGCTGCGCGCTCGTGCTGTTTGTCGCCGCCGTTGTGGGCTACGTCAACCGCAGCGTGGATGTCGTCCTCAACGGCCAGGAGACTGCAGTGCGCGTCGGCTCTACGCTGCAAAATCTCATCGACGACCAGGATCTGACCGATACCTACGACGCCGGTGATCTGCTGGCCGTTGACGACAGCGTGCTTACTCGCCATGGCGGCGAAAAGCTGTCGGTAAAAGTGGACGGCAAGCGCATAAAACAGGGCAAGTGGAAAAGCCGCGAGCTTACGGGCGGCGAGAAGGTGACGGTCAAAGACGGCCGCGACACGTATGAGAAGCATGAGGTCCAGGCGACGGTTATCGAGCCCAAGCTTAAGGTCGAGGGCACGGGTGCCATCGAGTATGTCAAGACGTGGGGTATCCAGGGTCGCTCTGAGGTGTGGGTCGGCGAGCAATCGGGCAAGACGCAGGACCGCGGCGAGGTCGTGCCCGCCACCGATTGCGTGGTCGAGTGCGCGAGCGTGGCGCCCAAGGGCAACGAAAAGTACGTGGCGCTGACGTTTGATGAGGGCCCGAGCGGCGTGACCAAGCAGATCTTGCAGGTGCTCAAGGAAAAGGGCGTCACCGCGACGTTCTTCCTGTCGGGTGATGCGGCCGAGGCCTCGCCCGCCACGGCCAAGGCGATTGTCGATGCCGGCTGCGAGGTCGGCTCCAACAGTTACAGCGACGAATCGCTCAAGGGCAAGGATCGCGATGCAGTGCGCGAACAGGTTTCGAAGGGCACCGAGGCGATCAAGTCCGCGACCGGAACGTCGACGATGCTTTTGCGTGCTCCCTACGCAGCCTTTGACGAGCAAAACTGGATTGATGCGATGGACCTGGTGTCTGCCGTGGTCTCGTGGAATATCGATTCGGGCGACTGGCTGCTCAACGGTGCCGACGAGCAGGTCTCGACGGTGCTCGATTCGGTGACGCCGGGCAACATTGTGTTGCTGACCGATAACGATGAATGCGCCGAGCAGACGCTCGAGGCGCTGCCGCAGATTATCGACGGGCTTATTGCCGACGGCTACAAAATCGTGACATTGAGCGATCTGGTCAAGACGGATACATCGCTGAGCAAAAAGCTCACCTCGCTGACGAAGGTCACCATGCCCAAAAACGCCGTGTTCCCCCAGCTCGCCGAAGATGACGACACCACAGACTAGTCATGTAAGAACGTCTCCAATGACTATGTCACGGATACGTCAGCGTTTGATATGCCTGCGATGTTTGGAGCATAAATTTGACGCCACGGCGCGATGCTGATGCTATAGTTACTGCGGATAACAAGGGTCAAGAGAAAGGCTGCAGGTGAAATCCAAACCTCGACCATACAGTCGATGACCCCATGCAGGTGCTTCTTGCGCATGTACGGGGTGTGAGCGCCGAGCGGCGTGCCGCCCGCGCATGCGTATACATATCTAAAAGTCCACGGACGGCGTGCCGGCATGGCCGCAGTTCGAAGGGATAATGATGGGGAGCACCAGTGAATTATCTGAGTGAGATGCTCAAATTGCCGGTCTTGGACGTCGATGGCGAAAAGCTCGGCGTTGTGAACGATTTTGGCATTGCTACCGGCGAAGTTTTTCCGCACGTAACGTCGCTCGCGTTCCGCGGACCCGGCAAGACGCCGTTTATGATCAGCTGGCGCAAATGGGTCGACCGTATCGACGAGACGGGCGTACACCTTAAGTCGCCGGCCACCGAAATCCGTTTTTCGTACCTGCAGCCGACCGAACTTTTGCTCGCGCGCGACGTGCTCAACAAGCAGATTGTCGACACGCAGGGCATGAAGGTCGTGCGCGTCAACGACATCAAGTTTTCCATGTCGGGCGAAAATCAGCTGCGTCTGCTGGGTGCCGAAGTTGGCGCCCGTGGTCTGCTGCGCGCGATCAGCCCCGCCCTCGAGCATGTCGTCGAGAGCTTTATGAAGCACCTGGGCAAACCGCTCGGCGAGGACATCATCGCCTGGTCCTACATGGACCTGCTCGACCGTTCGACTAAAAATATTCAGCTGTCGGTGTCGCATAAGACGCTCGGCGAGCTGCACCCTGCCGACATTGCCGACATTATCGAGCAGCTCGACCCGCGCCTGCGTGCGCAGGTGTTCGCGCAGCTCGACACCGCCCAGGCCGCCGAGGCCATCTCGGAGTTCGACGACGACGAGCTTATGACCGAGATGCTCGAGGGCCTGTCCGATACGGACGCATCGTCGATGCTGGCCATGATGGACCCGGACGACGCCGCCGACCTGATCGACGAGCTCGATTACGAGAAGGCCGAGAAGCTTTTGCGCCTGATGGGCGTTCAGGAGGAGAAGGCGATTCGTAACCTGCTGGGCTATGAGGACAACACTGCCGGCCGTATCATGACCTCGGAGTTTGTCTCCCTGCCTGCCACGGCGACGGTCGCTGACGCCATCGAGGCGATCCGCAAGCTCGACGAGGACTTCGAGAGCGTCTACTACGTCTATACCGAGGACCCGAGCGGCATGCTCACCGGCGTGCTTTCGCTACGCACGCTTATCGTGGCCGACCGCGACGCCACGCTGGGCCAGCTGGCCTATCGCGACCTGGTTTATGTGTCGCCCGACGATGACCAGGAAGACGTAACGGACGAGATGACCAAGTACGACCTGGTCGCCATCCCCGTTTGCGACGAGAACCGTCACATCTTGGGTATCGTGACCTTTGACGACGCCATGGACGTTATCGCCGAGGAACACCAGGAGGACCTGCAGATCGCAGGTGTCGGCTCGGGCGACAGCGCGTCCGACGACTCGACGAATGTGCTCAGCTGGTTTGTGCATCGCCAGTACTGGGTTGTCGTGTGGGGCATTGCCTCGTGCATCATGGCAACAGCGCTGGGGACGGCGCTGGGCTCCGCGCATCTGGTGGTGTTCCCCATGTGCGCCATGCCGCTCGTGCTGCTGGCTGCCTCGCGTATGGTGTCGTTCGTCAAGAACTACTTCCTGGAGTACGACGGCCATGACGATGAGCCCAAGCCGTATCTGGGATTTTTCTTCCAGAGTACGGGCATGGGCTTGATTCTGTCGCTCGTGACCTACCTGTGCGCCCAGCTGGTGCGCACCGCCGCATTCCCCGACGCGCCCATGTTTGAGGAGCAGCTCTTTACCGGCTGCTTTAACATCGCGGCCATCGTCTGTCTGGTCGGCAACATGAGCGCCGTGATTTACCTGATGGTGCTGTTCTGGCGTGACGAGCACGACCTCAATACGTCGGGTACCGCCATGAACGTCATTGCCGTCATGATCTCATGCGTGGCGTACTGCATCGCCGCGGTGCTGCTCACCATGTCGGTCATGGGTTAGGTGGTCGCGTGCAAAACACGAAGCAAAAGGCGAGCACCAAGCAAAAGCTGACCATCGCGGCCATCTTTGGCGCCATGGGCCCTGGCCTTCTGGCGGCGCTTTCGGGCAATGACGCCGGCGGCATTGCCACGTATTCCAGTGCCGGTGCCAGCTATGGCTACAAGATGCTGTGGATGCTTCCCGTCATGACCGTGCTGCTCATCGTGACGCAGGAGACTGCGGCGCGCTGCGGCTGCGTGACGGGCAAGGGCTTGGCGTCGCTCATCCGCGAGCGCTTTGGCGTGCGCAGGAGCGTGCTGGCCATGGCGGCGCTGCTGATCGCCAACACGGCCGTGACCATTTCGGAGTTTGCGGGTATCGCGAGCGGTCTTGCCCTCTTTGGCGTGCCGGCGAGCATCTCGGTGCCGCTCGTGGCGCTGCTGGTTTGGATGCTTACCATGTCGGGCAGCTTCCAGCGCATCGAGAAGATTCTGCTGCTGGTGAGCTGCGTGTTTGTGACCTACATCGTCGCTGCATTTATGGCTGGTCCCAGCTGGGGCGAGGTGGCGGTCGACCTGGTTGTGCCCAACATCCAAAACGACCCCAGCTACGTGTCGCTTGTGGTCGCAACGATCGGCACCACCATCGCGCCGTGGATGATCTTCTTGGCGCAGAACAACGTGGTCGATAAGAATGCGGGCGAGGACGATATCGTGCTGCAGCGTATCGACACCGTGAGCGGCTCGATTGCCGCCGATGTCATTGCCGGCTTTATTATCATAACGACCGGTACGGTGTTGTTCCCTGCGGGCATTCAGATCAGCGATGCTGCCGACGCCGCCCGCGCGTTGGAGCCCATCGCGGGCCAGTGGTCCACGGTGCTGTTTGCCTCGGGCCTGGTCGCGGCGAGCTTCTTGGCCGCCTGCGTGCTTCCGGGCGTTACGTCCAGCGCTATCTGCGAGGCATTTGGCTGGGAGCGCGGTGCCGATCGCAGCTGGGACGAGGCCCCGGTCTATCGCGGCATTATTACGGCTATCATTGGCATCTCTGCCGTGCTGGTGCTCATGCCCGGCGTCGACCTGTTCCAGATTATGATGACCTCGCAGGTCATCAACGGCGTGCTTTTGCCTGTGGTCCTGGTGTTCCAGGTGCTTATTGCCGCTGATCGACACATTATGGGCGCCAACCGCAACGGCCGCGTGTGGAATGTGCTCACGTGGGCGACTATCGGTGTGATTACGGTGCTGACGGTCGTCATGTTTGTCCTGCAAGCGATGGGCTACAGCGCGTAGCGCCTCTTTTGGACTCTAAACAGGTCGCCGCCATGGGCTGCGGCCTGTTTTTTGCCCACGGCCTCTCGGAGTCGGCTCGAAAAGAGTGATTTTGGGTTGTTTGCTGCGGGTGGAAGCAGATTTGGCTGCGCGTTACTTGTCGGTACCTAGCTTGTGCGGTTTGTAGGCGAGCGCGTTGACGAGTGCGTCGGCGGCGGACTTGACGGCCGCCGGCTGCGGATCGTTAACGTGGTCCTCGGGATGCACGGGCAGGTCCTTCTTGACGGCATCGTGGATGAGCTTAAGGTACTCGGCCACGCCCGCGTTCGAAAGGTGCGTGCCGTCGCCGTCGAACAGATCGTTGCGGTTGGCGCTATATCCGTACCAGTCGATAACGCGCACGTTTTTATAGCGCGTGGCGGCGTTGGCGATGGCCTGATTGGTGGCGCCGACCCATGGCTGCGGGCTGCGCGTGTTTACAAATACGACGGTGCGCTGATTGCCGGCATCGGCCATGATGGCGTCAATCTGGGCATCGGTCACCAGGCCGTTGGTGCCCAGCGCAAAGACTACGATCTTGCCGGCGAGGTTCTGCTGGATATAACCCTCAAATGTTGTGCGGCCCGCATCGAACTGGCGGCCCTTTTCGGCATCGATGTGACTGTGGGGGAACACGCCGTCAAAGGAATCGACGGCGCGCAGCGACACGGAGTCGCCGATCATCAGCAGGTCGTAGGATCCGTCGGGGAAGCCGTCGTTGTCCTTGTCGGTGTCATCGGCCGCCTGCTGGTCCTGGGGTTTTGCATTTTTGGCTTCCTTGTTTAGGATTTCGGCGCCCTCGCCGCTCAGCGCGGATGTGTCGGGCACAAAGACCAGACCACCCAGCGCCACGACAAGCACGACGCCGCAAACGGCGCACACGGGAATATGCGCGCGCATCCAGTTTGCGGGCGTGGTGGTGCCTTCGCGGAGCTCGGAAACGGTGCGTCCAAAGGCGCCCTTCCTAAACGGCGTCTCGATAAAGCGATAGGAGCACTCGGCTACGGCGACCACCACAAGTACCTGCAAGATGTACTGCCACCAGGGCGTATCGCTGATGTTGGCGACCGGGTTCATGAGCAGCAGCAGTGGATAGTGCCACAGGTAGATGCTGTACGAGCGCTTGCCAACCCACACGAGCGGCTCGGCGGACAGCGCGCGGGCAACCATTCCCTGGGGCTGCACGCAGGCTGCGATGACCATGAGCGTGAGGATGGAGCATAACAGCGTGCCGCCGCGATACTGGAACGCGGTGTAGCCGTTGGTGAGTGCGACCATGGCGGCAAGGCCAACCAGACCCACGACGCCCAAGACATCGATGGATGCGGGCGAGGACCAAAAGCGCACGAGGGCGCTCGGCTGTGCCAGGGCGGTATCGGCTGATTCGTCGGCCTTCTTGTCAGGCTTGTCCTCGGCTTTCTTGCCGTGCTTGGCGGCGCCAGCCAGGCGATTGAGCCCCAAACGATGAGCGAGACGCACCGGCGCCAGGTCGCGATCGGGGATAAAGGCCATCCAGGCACCCAGTAGCAGCGAGAACACGCGGGTGTCGGTGCCGTAGTACACGCGGCTGGGGTCGGCGGCGGGATTGTAGAGTACCATCATGGCGAGGGCGGATGCCGCGGCAAGGCCCAGAACCACGCGGCGCGTGTTGGGCTTGCTCACATGCATGGATACCATGGCAAACAGCAATGGCGGCCAAATCAGGTAGAACTGTTCCTCGATGGCGAGCGACCAAAAGTGCGTGAGCGGCGAGGGGTCGCCCAGAGCATTGAAGTACGAGATGTTTTGGGCAATCTGCCACCAGTTATTAAAAAACAGCAGCGACGGCAGGATGTCGGGGCGCATCTTGGTGAGCATCACATGGTTAAAGATGGTGCACAGCGCGCAGGTCACCACCACAACGGTTACCACGGCGGGGAACAGGCGACGGATGCGGCGAATCCAGAAGCTCTTGAGGTCGATGCGGCCGGTCTTTGACACTTCGTTGATGAGCAGGCGCGTGATCAGATAGCCCGAGAGCACAAAGAAAATCGTGACGCCAAGCAGGCCGCCCTGTGCCCATGTGAGGTTGAGGTGATAGAGCACTACCGCGACGACGGCGAGCGTGCGCAGGCCGTCGAGGGCGGGGATATAACGAGATTTGGGGCGCGTGGGTGCCTGTTCTTTTGCGGCGCTGTTGGTGTGGGCACCCTTGTTGGCGGGCGCACGATGAGAGCCTGCGGCGTGGCGCGGCTCGGTGGCTTGTCGGTTAGCGGGCGAACGTTCGTGCGGCGCTTGTTGATCGCTCGCGTGGCGTGAGCTGCGCGAACTCGATCGCGGGAATTGTTCCATAAAATTTCATCCAATGACGAGAATGATCAGCACGTCTTCATTGTAACCGCCTGCTCCTGTGAATGCTTGCTGCCGGCGCAAGCTCAAGCGCGCGTCCACATCAAAGTGAACTAAAGTTATAGAGGCGCGAGAGCGCACGATTGACGGCCAACGGCGGGTGCAGAGCCCGCGGACGAGGAGGTTTCCATGGCAGATAGCGGCATCGTTGCGGTGTTCGGCAGCATGAACATGGACCTTTCGGTGGCGTGCGAGCGCATGCCGCGTGCGGGCGAGACCGTTGGCGGCAGCGGGTTTATCACCAACGCCGGCGGCAAAGGAGCCAACCAGGCCGTAGCTGCTGCGCGCATGGGCGCGCACACGCATATGATCGGCGCGGTCGGCTGCGACGCATTTGGCACGTCGCTCGTGGCGGGGCTCCAAGACGCCGGCGTGGACTGTGTCTTTGTAGCGCGTCGCGATGACGTGGAGACGGGAACGGCGACCATCATTCGCTGCGAGGGCGACAACCGCATCGTGCTGTCGCCGGGTGCCAACCATGCGCTCGCGGGCGAGGATGTTGCCCGCGCGCTGAGGCGTCTGGTAGCCGATGAGCTCGACGGAGACGCCAGCGATATTGCCCCGGCTGCCGGAAGCGTCTTTATCGCCCAGGGCGAATGTGACCTTGCGGCGACGGCCGAGGCGCTTGTTTGCGCTCACGAGCTCGGGTTCTATACGGTCTTTAATCCGGCGCCTGCCTGCGAGTTGCCTGCGGAGGCCTGGCCTGCGGTCGACCTGGTTTGTCCCAACGAGACTGAGTGCCAGGTGCTGACGGGCATCTTGCCCGCGGATGATGCGAGCTGCGTCGCGGCGCTCAATGCCCTGCTCGCCAAGGGTGTCGGAGCCGCGGTCATTACGTTAGGCGGAGCCGGGTCGGTTACGCTTGGCGATAGCGGCGAGCTGTTGCGCATGCCGGCGCTTTCGAACGAGGTGGTCGATACGACAGCCGCGGGCGATACGTTTATCGGCGCGCTTGCGGCTGCCCGCCTGGAGGGCCTTCCGCTCTTTGGGTGCATGGCCGCAGGTGCTCGTGCCTCGGCGGTAACGGTGTCGCGTTTGGGCGCGCAACAGTCGATTCCCACGCGCGCCGAAGTTGAGCGCGTGTTTGGTTTAGACGATTTAGTAATAGACGGAGAAGCGGAGTAGAACAATGGCAATCAAGAAGCTGATCCTTGATCTGGATATGGGTGTGGACGATGCGATGGCGCTCGCCTATGCAATCGCGAGCCCCGAGGTGGAGCTCGTCGGTATTACCACGTGCTTTGGCAACGTGCGCGTCGACCAGTCGGCGCATAACTGCCTGGCGGTGCTCGACCTGTTGGGTCGCCCCGAGGTGCCGGTGTACCTGGGCGCCGATCGTCCCATAAAGGCGACCGAGCCCTATACGCCGCCGGCGTCCACCACGCTCATCCACGGCAAGAATGGCATTGGTGGCGCAAGCGTGCCCGCCTCGCCCTACGAGCCGGTGGGCGCGACGACGGCCGAAGGCAACGCGGCGGTCGATTACCTGATCGATGCCGCGCGTACCTATGGTCCCGACTTGGTCTATGTGGCGACCGGTCCGCTCTCCAACCTGGCGCTTGCCCTGGAGCGCGATGCGGCGGCGATGATGTCTATCGGTCGCGTGGTGGTGATGGCCGGTGCCCTGACCGTGCCCGGTAACGTGAGTGCGGGTGCCGAGGCCAACATGGCGAGCGACCCCGAGGCCGCTGACGCCGTGCTGCGCTCGGGCCGCAAACTCACCATGGTTGGTCTTGACGTGACGCATCGCGTGGTGCTGACGCGCCGCGACATTGCCGGTTGGACGGGCTCGGGCACCATGGCGGGCTGCGCATTTGCGAGTATGGTCGAGCACTACATTGGCTCGTACGAGATGAACGCCCCTTACCTGGGCGGCTGCGCGCTGCACGATCCGCTTGCCGTTGCCGTGGCGATTGATCCCACGCTCGTGGGCGCACTTGGTTGCAACTTGCGCGTCGACCTGCTCGGCGAGTATCGCGGCCGCACTATCTGCGACGAGCATCGCCTGTCCGACCCCGACAAGAGCGCGCTTGTGGCACTCACCGTGGACGCCCCGCGCTTTCTGTCCGAGTTCAAGGCGCGCATGGCCCGCATCCTAGGCTAGGCTCGGGATCGAAGCACGCCCATCTGCTCGATGTGGCCGCTGGCGGGCCGACATCTACCGTTCGCCAGCCCGATGGTCCCCGGGGCGGGGAGAGCGCTATAATGCATTCTGCATCTTGGATTGTTACTCCTGTGTGGAGGCATGCCCAAGAGCAATACAACACGGATTGTTACGTAAGGCATGACCGCAATAGCACTGCTATTGGCTATCATGCCTTTTTCTGTGAGTGTTCTTGAAAGGAGGTTCACCATGCTTGCAATTAAAAAGCTTAACAACAACGCGGTTCTTTGCCGTGACGGACAGGGGCGAGATGTCATCGCCATGGGCAGGGGCGTCGGTTTCGGCGGAGATTTTCCTCGAGAGCTCCCTCTTTCTAAAATCGAGCATACGTTTTACGACATTGATCCTAAAGGACAAGATGTCATGAGGGATCTTCCCTCGGATATCGTGATGTTTGCGGCGAAAGTTATGGACATCGTTGCCAACGAACTGCCCTACGACCTCTCGACCAATGCGACGCTGTTCATGGCTGATCACCTGTCGTTTGCCGTTGCGCGAGCCCAAAAGGGGGTCCGCATCGCGATGCCTCTTGCCTATGAAGTGCGGGAGACGTATCCGAAGGAATACAAGGCTGCCCAGTTTATCGTCATGCGACTCGAGAAGGAGCTCGGAGAGCGGCTTCCCAAGGATGAGATTGCCAGTATTGCGATGAATCTCGTGAACGCACGGGTTGTTGAAGCCGTCAAAGCCACGGCCGAGCCCGCAAAGCAGTTCGACGATATGCTCGAGGACGTTATCGAGATTCTCGAAAGCGATTTCCGCATTATTGTCGACCGCGATTCCTTTGATTTCACCCGCTTCGCCACGCATCTGCGGTACCTGTTCAAGCGCATTCAAGCCGGCGAGTCGCTGAACAGCGCCAACATGCAGATGTACAAGAACTTTCGTGAGGAGTTTCCGCAGTTGGCAGAGTGCGTGAAGCATATCGGTTCCTATTGTCGTGAAACGTGGGACGCCACGCTCTCCGAGGAGGAGGAACTCTATCTGATGATCCATCTCAACCGGATCATCTCCAAAAAAGGATTGTAACCCGTAGCCATTCGGGGCATGACCTTTGCCGATTCGAACAGTAAGCCAAGATTGTGCAAAGGAGCCAATGATGGCAAATTACAAAAAGGTGGCAGAGCAGATTCTCTCCACTGTGGGCGGGGCGGAAAACGTGGCTTCGGTTACGCATTGCATGACGCGCCTGCGCTTCAACCTCAAGGATGAAAGCCTCTCGAATGATGAGAAGCTTGAGGACATCTCGTCTATCATCAGCGTCGTGCACGCCGGAGGGCAGGTGCAGCTGGTGGTCGGGCCCACGGTCGACAAGGTCTACGACGAGGTTTGTAAGCAGGGCGGATTCGAGGTCACGGTATCGATTGACGAGGAACTCGATGGCCCTCAGCTTAGCTGGAAGGAGCGCTTGGCGCCCAAGCACCTCTTCAATCAGCTGCTCGATGCCGTGAGCGGCGCTATCACCCCGATCCTTCCGATCTTTTGTGTCGCCGGTATCTTCAAGATGCTCGTTATTCTGTTTGGGCCCGAAGGCGCCGGTTTTATGTCCGAAACGAGCGACCTGTATCGGATCCTTTCCCTGGTGGGCGATGCGGCGTATTACTACTTCCCGGTGTTTGCCGCCTATAGCTCGGCTAAGAAGTTCAAAACGAGTCCTGTGCTGGCACTGCTCATCGCTGTTGTGATGATTTATCCCGACATGCTCGCTATTGTTGAGGACGGAAAGCCTTTCAGCGTCTTCGGCATCCCCATGCAGCTCGTCAACTACACCCAGGCTGTTCTTCCGGTCATCTTGATCACCTGGGCCCAGTCCTATGTTGAGCGCTTCTTTAAGAAGATCTCGCCTGATATGTTGCGCATTCTGATCGTACCCGTGGGTACGGTGCTCGTGATGTTGCCGGTCGCGCTGTGCCTCTGCGGCCCTGCCGTCCAATTTGTCATGGGCCTTGTGGCCGATTTCATCATTTGGCTCGCCTCTGTTGCCGGTCCCGCTGCGACCGCGGTTATCGGCGCATTCTGGAATCTGATCATCGCCACCGGCATGCACGTGCCGATCTATACCGCCATATTGCCCGCCGCGCTCCAGAACGGTTACGACGCCATCTTATACCCCGGCACCGCGGTTGTAGCCTACACCACGCTTGCCATCGCGCTCGCCTATGGCCTGCGCGCTAAGGGCAAGGAGAGTCGAGCCACGGGCTGGAACTTGTTCATCACCTATGCCTTCGGTCGCGTGAGTGAGCCCATCATCTACGGCATCCTGTTTCGCGACAAGAAGGCTCTTGCCTGGAACATGATTGGTGGTGCTGTCGGTGGTCTGCTGGTAAGCCTTCTTCATGCCAACGTCTATATCTTCACTGGCGTTGGTTTCCCATGGATGAACGTGCTCATGTTTGCTCAGGATATCATCCCTGGCACCATCGGGTGTCTTGCTGGCGGTGCCGTGACGTTTGCGTTGGCGATGATTTTTGGATTTGAAGGACAGGAGAAGATGCCGTTGAAGTCCAAGAGCGGCGATTCTGAGGCCGTTGAATCCGTCGAGGCATAAGAGGCTACTACACAAATATGCTCCCCAGCCGTTGCGCGGTCCGACCCCTTGGCCGCGCAACGGTACTGTGCTGTTGCGCGGCACTTGCCGAGTCCGTTGCGTTCGACAGTGTGGGCCGGGAATTTGATAGAAAGGACGACACCATAATGTTTAGAGAAGATTTTTTATGGGGCGGGGCTCTGGCTGCAAACCAGTGCGAGGGAGGATGGAACGAAGGCGGTCGCGGTTTAGCCAATTCCGACATGCTGCCGTTTGGCGATCAACGCATGGACGTCATGCGGGGAGACCTTGATCCGCGTGCGTTGGCACCCGACAGCTTCTATCCCGCTCGCAAGGGCATTGATTTTTACCATAGGTACAAGCAGGATATTGAACTGTTTGCCCAGATGGGTTTTAAATGCCTGCGCTTATCAATCGCCTGGAGCCGCATTTTTCCCAAAGGAGACGAAGCCGAGCCCAATGAAGAAGGCCTTGCCTTTTACGAGGATGTTTTTAGGACGTGTCGCGCGCATGACATTGAGCCTTTGGTGACGCTCAACCACTATGATGTCCCCATGCATCTCGTCGATGCGTATGGCGGATGGCGCGATCGCAGGTTGGTCGACCTGTTCGAGCGATATTCGCGTACCGTGTTCGAGCGCTATCGGGGATTGGTCAATTATTGGCTGACCTTTAACGAGATCAACATCATGACGCAGGCGTGCTTTATGGCGGCGGGGATCATCTTCGAGCAAGGGGAGAATCGCTATGCAACGGTTCACACGGCCGTGCACCATGTATTGGTTGCGAGCGCCCGTGCGGTCGGGGCGTGTCATGAACTGTGCCCTGGGGCGAAGATCGGTTGCATGCTCAACGCAGGTGTCTTCTATCCGGCTACATGTGATCCGGACGATGTGCTGGCTGCGCAGGCTGAGAATCGCAGCCATTACATGTTTACCGACGTCCAGGTGCGCGGTGCGTACCCGAGCTATGTTCTCAAGGAATACGCCCGCCATGGTTTTGAGGTGCCCTATCGGGATGATGACCGCGAAGTACTGGCTGCAAACCTGGTCGATTTCGTCTCGTTTTCGTATTACTCGACGCGCGTCGCAAAAGCGCATGCGGAAGGTCAGTTCGATTCGAACCTTCTTCGCTCGGCGCCTAATCCGTATCTAAAACAGGAGCCTTGGGGGAGGTTTATCGACCCCAAAGGGCTGCGCGTCACCATGAATGAAATCTGGGATCGCTATCAAAAGCCGCTGTTCATCGTCGAAAACGGTTTGGGTGCTCCTGATGTGCCGGAAGATTCGGGTGAAATAGAAGACGACTATCGAGTTGAATACCTGCGGGCCCACATCGAGGCGATGAGGGAGACCGTCGAGCTCGACGGGGTGGAACTCATGGGATATACCTGTTGGGGCCCGATCGATTTGGTTTCGGTCGCCACAGGACAGATGCGTAAGCGCTACGGGTTTATCTATGTCGATCGAGACGATAGCGGTGCGGGCTCGTTTGAGAGACGTAAAAAGAAAAGCTTCGAATGGTACCGACGCGTAATAGCAAGCAATGGCGAAGACCTTGCGTAATAACGTTAAGATGGACAAATGCGCCCGTTGGGGGAATAGTCGTGCCACTTCGCTTGACAACAGGCTAAACTAGCTATTAAACATTTACTATTCTGTTTAGATTGAATTTGCGGTCGTTTAGTTGCCGAGCCACGGGGCGGTCAAGCCACGATGCTCGGCCGCGACCGATGCTAGGGGGAACGATGGCTAAAGCAAGCGTCCGCGAGATCAGCCGCATTACCGGCTTTTCGCCCGCAACCGTGTCCAACGCGCTCAACCGCAAGCGCAGCGTGAGCGAGGAGACCGCCAAGGTCATCCTGGAGTGCGCGCAGTCGCTTGGCTATCAGCAGTCGACGCAGCTCGAGAGCATCCAGTTTGTGCTTGCGCGCAAGACGGGCGCCATCCTGGACGAGAGCACCTTCCATCCCGCGGTCATCGAGGGCGTGGAGCGCCAGGCGCGTCGCCACGGCATGAGCACGAGCTTTGTCTCGCTCGACTTTAGCGACCTGGACGCCGTGCGCCCGCAGGTCGAGGGCCTGATCGCCGACCCGTCGGCCGCCATCGTGCTGATGGGTACCGAGCTGGGTGAGGAAGACTATGCCTTGTTCGCCAACGCTGCCGCCCACTTGATCGTGCTCGATGGCTGGAGCGATCGTCAGTACTTCGATGCCGTAGTCATTGCCAACACCGACTCGGTGCTGCGCGCCGTGGACTACCTTATCGAGAAAGGCCACAGGCAAATCGGCTATCTGGCGGGCGACCTTCGGATCCGCAACTTTAAGGACCGCGAGCGCGGCTATCGCCAAGCGCTTGAGGACGCGGGCCTCGAGGCCAATCCGGCATGGCGTGTCACGTTGGGCACCACGCTCGAGGGTGCCTATCGCGACATGGGCGTGTGGCTCGACAACGTCTCGCGCGACGATCTGCCGACGGCTTTCTTTGCCGAGAACGACGTGCTCGCCGTGGGCGCCATGCGCGCGTTCAACGAGCACGGTATTCGCGTGCCCGAGGATGTCTCGATCATCGGCTTTGACGACCTGTCTTTGGGCGCCTTCTCCAACCCGCCGCTCACCACGGTGCATGTTCCCAAGCACGAGGTGGGCGAGATCGCGGTGCGTCGCCTGGTGGGCAACATCCGCAACCCCAAGAGCTATACCTGCAAGACGGCCGTGTCGACCTACTTTGTCGAGCGCCAGAGCGTGTGCGAGATCTAGGCGAAGAAAACGCCGGGGCGCAGGGCGGCAAAGCTCGCTAAGGCAGCCATATCTAACGCTACTAAGAGAGGGTCCTTCGGGGCCCTCTTTTTGTTTCCCTTGTATGTTCAGTTTGTTTACATACCGTTTAGGCTGATTTCTCTACCGTTTACGGGACTTTCGCGCTAGACTATTAAACAAAAGAGTAAAACATTTAGTAAACAGAACAAAACGAAACATGCGTCTGTTTACTGAACATGTGATTAGGGGAGGACGTACATGGACAAGATCAAGCTCGGCTTTGTGCCCACGCGCCGCAGCATCTTTAGCGCGCCGGACGCAATCAAGTATCGCGGCCTGACGGCTGATCGCCTGCGCGAGATCGGCGTCGACATCGTGGATATCG
The DNA here is from genome assembly GCA_048429085.1 of Collinsella sp. Lineage (GTDB taxonomy): Bacteria > Actinomycetota > Coriobacteriia > Coriobacteriales > Coriobacteriaceae > Collinsella. Next base: position 9,409 of record DBFOPE010000175.1, on the reverse strand, counting down.
ACGACATCAATGACGAGGGCCTGCTGTTCGACGACAGCCACATTGAGCCTATCGTCAAGAAATTCCGCGCCGAGGGCGTCGATGGCATTATGCTGTGCCACGCCAACTTTGGCACCGAGTACGTTTGCGCTCGCCTTGCCCGCGAGCTCGGCCTGCCCGTGCTGCTGTGGGGCCCGCGCGACGAGCGCCCCGAGCCCGACGGCACGCGCCTGCGCGATAGCCAGTGCGGTCTGTTCGCCACCGGCAAGGTCCTGCGCCGCTTCCAGGTTCCCTTCACCTACATGACCAACTGCCGCCTGACCGACCCCGAGTTCGAGCGCGGCGTTTGGGACTTTTTGGCCGTTTGCAACGTGGTCAAGACCTTCAAGCACACCCGCATCCTGCAGATGGCCACCCGTCCATTCGACTTCTGGTCGACCATGTGCAACGAGGGCGAGCTGCTCGAGAAGTTCAACATCCAGCTTTCGCCTATCCCCATGACCGAACTTGTCCAGGCTGTGCGCGACGCCCAGGCCGACGAGCAGGCCATGGCCGCCATGCTTGCCCACATCAACGACAGCTTTGAGATCTGCATCCCCGAGGACAAGGTCCCTGCGGTCGCCGGTCTTGCCATCGCCATGAAGCGCTTGGTCGAGAAGTATGGCTGCAACGCCGGTGCCATTCAGTGCTGGAACGCTCTGCAGGACGAGCTGGGCATTATGCCCTGCGCCGCCAACGCCATCCTCAACGAGATGGGCATTCCTATCGTATGCGAGACCGATATCCACGGCGCCATCACCGCGCTGATGGTCGAGGCCGCCGACCTGGGCCGTCACCGCGGCATGTTCGCCGACTGGACCGTGCGCCATCCCGATAACGAGAACGGCGAGCTGCTGCAGCATTGCGGCCCCTGGCCCTGCAGCTGCGCGGCCGTCAAGCCCAAGCTCACCTACCCGCTGGCTTTCGATCACCCCGGCGCGCTGACGGCCGAGGCCAAGCACGGCGACCTCACCCTTGCCCGCTTTGACGGTGACAACGGCGAGTACTCGCTGCTACTGGGCAACGCCCGCGGCATCGACGGCCCGGCCGGCATGGGCACCTACCTGTGGGTCGAGGTCGACAACCTCAAGCGCCTCGAGGCCAAGATCGTCGAGGGTCCCTACATCCACCACTGCGTCGCCATTCACGCCAACGTGGTGCCGGTGCTCTACGAGGCGTGCAAGTACATCGGCATTGCCCCCGACTTATACGACCCGATTGAAGAAGACGTCAAAGCCTACCTGCGAGGAGAGTAGAAATGGCAACTATCGAAGAGCTCGAGTCCCTGCGTTGGGACCTTCGCCGCGATTGCGTCGATATCATCATGGCTGGCGCCGGCGGCCACATCGGCGGTGACATGTCGGTGATCGACGCCCTCATGACCCTCTACGCCAACCACCTCAACATTTCGCCCGAGACCGTCGATGATCCCAATCGCGACCGCTTCGTGCTCTCCAAGGGCCACGCCATGGAAGCCTACTACGCGGTGCTCTGCCACGAAGGCTATCTTGACCTCGACGACGTCAAGGCCCGCTTCTCCAAATTCGGCAGCCCCTACATCGGCCACCCCAACAATAAGCTCAAGGGTATCGAAATGAACTCGGGCTCGCTGGGTCACGGCCTGCCCGTGGCCGTGGGCATGGCGCTCGCCGGCAAGATGGATGGCCGCGATTACCGCGTCTACACCATCATGGGCGATGGCGAGCTTGCCGAGGGCTCGGTCTGGGAGGGCGCCATGAGCGGCGGCAACTACCAGCTCGATAATCTGTGCGCGCTCGTGGACCGCAACCGCCTGCAGATCAGCGGCAGCACCGAGGACGTTATGAAGCAGGACTCGCAGGAGGAGCGCTGGGCCGCCTTCGGCTGGAACGTGCTCTCCATTCCGGGCAACGACGTCCGGGCCATCGACGCCGCGCTGACGCTTGCGGCCGAGACCTGCGGCAAGCCCACGGTCATCATCCTCAACACGGTGAAGGGCTATGGCTCGCCCGTTATGGAGGACAAGGCCGCCTGGCACCATCACCTGCCCAACGATGAAGAATATGCCCAGATCATCGCCGATTTCGCTGCCCATAAGGAGGCCATCAATGGCTAACAAGATCGCCAATCGCAAGGTTATCTGCGACACGCTGCTCGAGGCCGCGAAGACCGATAAGGATATCGTCGTCCTGTGCTCCGACTCCCGCGGCTCCGCATCGCTCACGCCGTTCTTTGATCAGTATCCCCAGCAGTCCGTCGAGGTCGGCATTGCCGAGCAGGACCTGGTGAGCATCGCCGCCGGCATGGCTTCGTGCGGCAAGAAGGCCTGGGCCGCCTCGCCGGCGTCCTTTGTGACCACGCGCTCGTATGAGCAGTGCAAGGTCGACGTCTCGTACTCCAACACCAACGTCAAGCTCATCGGCATTTCGGGCGGCGTGTCCTACGGCGCCTTGGGCATGAGCCATCACTCCGCGCAGGATATCGCCGCCATGAGCGCGATTCCCAACATGCGCGTGTATCTGCCGAGCGACCGCTTCCAGACCGCCGAGCTCGTGCGGGCCCTGGTCGCCGATAACAAACCGGCCTACATCCGCGTGGGCCGCAACCCGGTCGAGGACGTGTACACCGAGGACGAGTGCCCGTTCCAGATGGATCGCGCCACCTGGGTACGCCGCGGCACCGATGTAGCGCTCGTCGCTACCGGCGAGATGGTCCGCCATGCCGTGGACGCTGCCGACCTGCTGGCCGAGCAGGGCATCTCGGCAACGGTACTCGACATGTACTGCGTCAAGCCGCTCGACGCCGAGGCCGTGATTGAGGCCGCCGGTGCCACGCGCGCCGTCGTGACCGTCGAGGAGCACAGCCCCTTCGGCGGTCTGGGCTCTATGGTCGCGCAGGTGGTGGGTGAGCATTGCCCGCGCCCGGTCAAGTGCCTCTCCCTGCCCGACGCGCCGGTCATCACCGGCACGAGCCCCGAGGTCTTTGCACACTACGGCCTGACGGGTGTCGGAATCGCCAAGACCGTTGCCGAATTCCTGCCCGCAGAGTAATTGGAATGTGACAAAGGGACCGTCCCTTTGTCACATTCGTTTTGAAAGGGGTGGCCATGGGCCGCTACATCATCGGAATCGATCAATCCACGCAGGGCACCAAGGCGCTGCTGGTAGACGAGGGCGGCCATTTGATTCATCGTGCCGACCGTTCGCATCGCCAGATTGTCAACGAGGCCGGCTGGGTGAGCCATGATCCGGCCGAGATTGCCACCAATGTGCTGGCCGTGGCACGTGCCGTGGTGGAGGAGACCGGGGTCGATCCGGCCGACGTCGCCGGTATCGGCATCTCCAACCAGCGCGAGACCACCGTTGCCTGGAACCGCACGACGGGCGAGCCGCTGTGCGACGCCGTGGTGTGGCAGTGCGCCCGCGCCCGCGAGCTGTGCGACAAGCTGGCCGCGCGCGAGGGTGTGGCCGAGCTGGTGCGTGACACGACGGGCCTGGTGCTCTCGCCCTACTACCCGGCGGGTAAGATGGCTTGGATCCTCGCGAACGTTCCCGCTGCTGCCGAGGCCGCGGCGGCTGGCGAACTGTGCCTGGGCACCATCGATGCCTGGGTGGTCTGGACGCTCACGGGCGGCGCGGAGTTTCGCTGCGACTGGTCCAATGCCAGCCGCACGCAGCTCTTTGACCTGCGCCGTGGCTGCTGGAGCGAGCCGGTGTGCGAGGCCTTTGGCGTCGACGTGGCCTGCCTGCCGCGGGTGACCGATTCCGATGGCCTGTTCGGCATGACGGATCTGGGCGGCTTTTTGCCAGCGCCCGTGCCCATTCACGGCGTGCTGGGCGACAGCCACGCGGCCTTGTTCGCGCAGGGCTGCCACAGCCGCGGTATGGCTAAGGCGACCTATGGCACCGGCAGCTCGGTCATGATGAACGTCGGCGACGAGTTCGTTGCCAGCTCGCACGGGCTTTCGAGCTCGCTCGCATGGCGTATGGACGGCGTGACCGAGTACGTGCTCGAGGGCAACGTGAGCTACGCCGGTGCTGTCAAGACGTGGCTGCGCGACGATCTGGAGCTCATCAATAACCCCGAGGAAGTTACCGACCTGTGCTACGCTGCCAATCCGGCGAGCCGCGTCTACTTTGTGCCGGCGTTTACCGGTTTGGGCGCGCCGCACTGGGCGAGTGACGCCGAGGGCTGCGTCTTTGGCATGACGCGTACCACGGGTCGCGCGGAGTTCGTGAAGGCCGCCGACGAGTCGATCGCCTATCAGATCTTTGACGTGATCGATGCGATGGTCGAGGATTCGGGTGCAACGCTGGCAGAGCTTCGCGTTGACGGCGGTCCCACGCGCGACGCGTACCTGATGCAGTTTGAGAGCGATTTGGTTGGCTCGCCCATCCGCATCGCGAGCAACGACGAGATGAGCGGCCTGGGTGCGGCCTGGGCCTGCGGCATTGCGCTGGGCATGTACACGCGCGGTGTCGTCGACGTCTACGGCGCCCGCGGCATCGTGGAGCCGTCGATGCCCGCTGACGAGCGAGCCAAAAAGATCGCCGGCTGGCGCCATGCCGTCGAGGCGACGATTGCGTACGAGTGACGCCTTGGGGCGATGTTACGGAGCGCTATTCGTGCCGATAGGTGAAGATGCGAACGAGAGAGTGATGTGATGCGGTAGAGTCCAACGCGTCGAATGATGGTCTACGTATGTGGGATTCTATTCCTGAGCTGCGGCGTTGTAATGAATGCACGCACGGGGCTTGGTGTAGCGCCCATGAGTACGGTGCCGTACCTGATGTATATCATCGAGGGTTTGAGCCTCGGTACGGCATCGTTTATCGTGTATTGCGTATCCGTGGTTGCCCAGCTTCTCCTGGTGCGCTACCCGGATGTCAAGATTCTCTTGCAGATACCCGTCAGTCTGCTGTTTAGCGTTTTCATCGACGTGCTGGATATCTGGCTGTTTCCATTTACCGCAACGGGACTCATCGATGGCCTGGTCATGCTGGTCATCGCCGTATCGTTCACAGCGCTCGGCGTGACGCCGATCGTCTCCGCGCGGCTCGTTCCCGTTGCGCCCGACGGCATGGTGCAGACGCTCTCCCAGGTGTTTCACTGTGAATTTGGTAAGGCGAAGTATTTCTTTGACGGGAGCTGTGTGGGCATCTCACTGGTCTACGGGCTTGTGCGTACGGGTGCTGCGGTGGGCATCGGTATCGGCACCGTAGCCGCCGCGCTCCTGGCGGGCGGTATCTGCACGTTTTGGGGTCGTCTGCTCAACCGCAGGCTCATGGCCTTTATGGAAGAGCCTGCGAGCATGTAGACGCATTGAGCGAGAGGGGAGCGGCCATGAGGCAGCTGTTTGGAATTGATATCGGCGGAACGAGCGTCAAATGGGCGATTGTGAATGAGAACTACGAGTTTGGTGACCGTGGTTCGATTCCGACGGCGTTCGTCTCGGCCGATCAGCTGGTCGACGCGCTCGCGGCACTCGTAGGGCCGTATCGCGGACAGGTTGTAGGCGTGGGCATCTCGGCCCCAGGTGGCATCTTCGGTTACGAGGTCGATCCAGACGGGACGATCCATCGCGGTGGTGCGCTGCCGTACATGGACGGGTTTCCGCTTGGCCGAGCGCTGCGCGAACGGCTGGGGCTGCCCGTGACCGTTGTCAACGACGGCAAAAGCTGTGCGCTTGGCGAGTACGCTGCCGGCGCGTTGCGCGGCGTGGACGTGGGTTGCGTGGCGGTAATCGGTACGGGCATCGGCGGAGGCATCGTGGTTGACGGCCGGGTGCTGACAGGTGCGGGCGGCTTCGCGGGCGAGTTCAGCTTCCTGTCCAACAACGTAAGCGAACCGCTTGATCATCGTGATACGTTCGCGACTTCGAGCGGATGGCACGGCCTGCAGAATCTCGTGGCAGTCGAACTTGGCATTTCGGATGAAGCTGAACTGGAGGCCCTCGATGGCCGACGGATCTTCGAGCTACTGGAGCACGGGAGCGCGTCCGAAGTCGCCGCCGTGCAGCGCGGATTGGATGCCTATGCTGAGCTGTTTGATCGTGTGCTTGTGAATCTGCAGTGCGTCATCGACCCGGCAGTCTTCGCGATTGGTGGTGGCATCAGCTGCCATCCCGCGCTGTTCGAGGCGCTCGACCGTAAGATGGATGACGTCATGGCGCACTACACTGGTTTTCTGAAAGATATGCCTCGTCCGCACGTGGTCCCGGCGCAGCTGGGTAACGACGCCAATATCTACGGTGCCGTCGCAACTTGTTTGCAGGTGCTGTAAGTGCAGGCCATCTATTGGTCTGGTGGCGATTACAGTCGCTGCCGGGTTTTTGGCTGTTGAGCTGCTCGCACGCTCTGCATTGCGGACGACGCAGCATCAATAGGTGAGGGGTCAGAAAACTAGATGCTGAACGGTCGATATTATCGGCTGCGCGGCGCCCCGTCCCAAAGTAGTCATTTGGGACGGGGCTTTTTTGACTGCTATCATGGGTGGGATTGTTGCGACCAGCTAAAAGAGCCCTGTCCCAAATTGACTACCGAGAGGATCTGCCATGGAGCGCATCGCGAGTTTTTCCGTTGACCATCTGCTGCTTGAGCCCGGCGTGTATGTGAGCCGCGTCGACCGCGATCCGGCGACCGGTGCCGCCGTCACCACCTTTGACCTGCGCTTGACCACGCCCAACAAAGAACCGGTTATGAACACGGCCGAGTGCCACACCATCGAGCATCTGGGCGCGACGTTCCTTCGCAACCATGCCGAGTGGTCGAGCCGTATTGTCTACTTTGGCCCTATGGGCTGCCGCACGGGCTTTTACCTGGTTGTGTTTGGCGAGGTGACGAGTGAGGAGATCTTGCCGCTCGTGCGCGAGTTGTTCGAGTTTGTTGCTGGCTTCGAGGGCGATGTCCCCGGTGCCGCTCCCGAAGAGTGCGGTAACTACCTGGACCAGAATCTCCCTATGGCAAATTGGCTCGCGCGTCGCTATCTCGACCGCGATCTGATCGATATCGATGAGGCACACCTGCACTATCAGCAGGCGTAAAGGTTTCGTCGCTCAAAATGAGTTCACTGGGCGCCTTCGCTTATGCGGGGGTGCCTTTTTGTTGAGCGGACATGGCGGACGTTTAAAACCGCGCGTGATTGTTCTAGAATGTTCGTAATATCACATAAACGAACAGGAGCGAACATGCATATCTACTCTGTTACCGACCCCGAATTCAAACCCTATGGCCGCGTGTGGGATGACGTCCCGTCCAGCCTGACCGCCCCGCTCGTCGAGGCGCTCTCCGCAACGCCCATCCCCGAGGGCAGCAAGTACGTGGCCTCCGCGCCTGAGCTGGAGCAGGTCGAGGGCGCCGATGCGCTCGGCCTGCTCATGTATGGCGGCCGTCCGTTCCAGCTGGGCTGGTGCAACGGCCACAACACGAAGCTCAACTGCTTGGAGTATCACCGCGCGAGCGAGTTCAACCTGGGTGCTCGCGACTTTATTCTGCTGCTCGCCAAGCGTGAGCAGATTGTCGACGGCAAGCTCGACACCGCGCAGGTCAAGGCGTTCCGCGCGCCCGCCGGCACGCTCGTCGAGGTCTACGCCACCACGTTGCACTACACGCCGTGCATGGTCGACGACGGTGGCTTCCAGGTGATGGTTGCGCTGCCCGCCGGCACCAACGGTCCGCGCCCCGAGGCTGCGGCCGACATGCCCGCGGCCGGTGATAGCTACTGCTACTGGAAGGCCGACAAGTGGGTTCTCTGCCACGCAGATAGTCCCAAGGCTGCCGAGGGCGGCTACGTAGGTCTCGTCGGCAAGAACTTCGACATCACCGTGGACTAGGGTCTTCCGTCTCAATCTGTAACAGTTGGCGCGCTAAATCGTCTCTATCTGTTACAGATCAAGACGAACCACGGGGGCCGCCCGAACAATCTCGATCTGTAACGCCAAGCCCGGTTTTGACAGCCTAACTGTTACAGATCAAGACAAGCGGGCCCAACCCACCACAAAGGTGCCTGTCCCCTTTGCGGTGGTTGCCTAGAGCTGGCTGCGCAGGTAATCGGCCATATAGGGGACGGCGAAGCGCACGTAGCCGCGGCGCGCCTGCTCGATAACGCCGGCGTCGATGAGGCGCCGGCGATACTTTTGCGCATAGTCGGGTGTGACTGACATGCGCTTCGCAACATCAGAAATGCGAGACACAGCGTCTTCGTCATCAGTCATTGCGGAGAGAAACGCGACGTCTTGGTCTGACAGCGCGGCGAGCGTCGTTTCGCACACATCGTTTTCGAAATCGACTTTCGACGCCTCGATGGCTCCGTCGATTAACCCTTGCGTCGCACGTTCGCCTGTCCTGCAGCGATTGGCGATGTTATAGCCGATGAGTTGCAGCATATAGGGCGAGCCTTGGGTTGCGCGAGCGGCACGGAGGCGAAGATCGCTTGGAATATCAAGGCCGAGCTCATCGAAAGCCCGCTGGTAATAGGTATCGACATCTCCGACCGAAAGTGGCTCGAGCGTGACCTTTCGAGCGCGGTTGAGAAATGTCAGCACACGGTCATTGAGTGTTGCGCAGACGGCTCCCGGAAGGCCCGCCATGACGAGCGCGACGTTGAGTCGTTCGCCGACCAGCTCTTGATAGGCGGTGACGAGCTGTCTGATCTCGGGTGAATTTGCTTGGAGCTCGTCGATGAGGATGAGGATGCCGTGCCCCTGCTCGGTCAGTTTGCGCGCGAGCTGCGTGAGCTTGAACTGAAAGCTCTTGGTCTCCTGCACGTCTCGTGTGAACTCGAGGCCTGCCGAGAGCCCGAAAACACTTAGGCTGCCGCTCGCGAGTTTGGGAAGGCGGCGTTTGTTGACGTAAGGTTTGCCTGCTTCTTGGATTTTCTCGACAATGCGCTCGAGCATATCCTCGGAGGCTACGGTAGGCGTGGCGACAACAAAGCCGAGCTTGCGTGCGCGGTCGGCAAGTTCCCACAGAAGAACTGTCTTGCCGCTGCCTCGCTGTCCAAGCATGAGCATGGCTCGGTCGCGATTGCCCGGTTCCTGCTCAAGGCCGGATATGAATGTCGAAATTACAGTTTCGCGCCCGACGAGATAGGATGGGCGATTTCCAAATGAGGGGGAGAAGATGGTTTCAGTCATAAGTCTCCTTTCCTTTCTTTCCTATTCAGTCAAATGGTCTGCCACCCGAGGGCGCCTTCGCTGTTGTGGAGGCGCCCTTTTTTGCAAGTGAGTAGACTTTTTGGCTTAGTCTGACCACGCCGGAACATGCCAGGTAAGCTACCTGCACTGATAATTGTTCTCGGGGGAAGCGGGCACTGCGGGGCGCGGCAACGGCGCGCGATTTCCGCGTCGCAGCGCTACCCTGATGCTGAATGCCGGGACGATGACCCACTGACCTGCTGACGCCTCTTCGGCCGT
>DBFOPE010000174.1:0-2713 GCA_048429085.1 Collinsella sp. | reverse complement strand
GTGTGAAGACCAGCCATAGTTTTAAACGCCTGCGGCTGGGCGAGTAGATAGTAGGGAAGTAGTTTGAGCGCTACCGAAAGGAAGAACGATGAAGGTACGTCCTTCGGTCAAGAAGATGTGCGATAAGTGCAAAATCATTAGGCGCCACGGCAAGGTCCTCGTCATTTGCGAGAACCCCCGTCATAAGCAGCGTCAGGGTTAAGAGAGGAGACTACGTTGGCCCGTATTAATGGTGTCGACCTCCCGCGTGAGAAGCGCGTTGAGATCGGTCTGACCTACATTTACGGCATCGGCCGCACCACTGCGACGAAGATTTGCGTCGAGTGCAACGTTAACGTGGATACGCGCGTTAAGGACCTCACCGAGGATGAGGTTAACGCCATCCGCGATTATATCGATAAGAATCAGATCATGGTTGAGGGCGACCTCCGCCGTGAGCGCAACCAGAACGTCAAGCGCCTTATGGACATCGGCTGCAACCGCGGCCTTCGTCACCGCAAGGGCCTCCCGGTCCGCGGCCAGCGCACCCACACTAACGCTCGTACCCGCAAGGGTCCGAAGCGTCAGATCGGTGCTAAGAAGAAGAAATAAGGAGCGCTAGATAGATGGCTACTGCTAAGAAGAACGTTCGCGCTGCCCGTCTGAAGCGCGCGGACCGTAAGAACATTTCCGTGGGCCAGGCTCACATTCGTTCTACGTTCAACAACACGATCGTTTCGATCACCGATCCCCAGGGCAACGTCATTTCCTGGAAGTCGGCTGGCCAGGTGGGCTTCAAGGGCTCCCGTAAGTCCACGCCGTTCGCTGCCCAGATGGCTGCCGAAGCTGCTGCCAAGCAGGCCATGGAGCACGGTATGAAGAAGGTTTCCGTCTTCGTTAAGGGCCCCGGCTCCGGTCGTGAGACCGCCATCCGCTCCCTCCAGGCTGCTGGCCTCGAGGTCTCGAGCATCCAGGACAAGACCCCCATTCCGCACAACGGCTGCCGCCCCAAGAAGCGTCGCCGCGTGTAACTGAAAGGATCGTATCAATATGGCAATCGACAGGACTCCTGTTCTTAAGCGCTGCCGTCAGCTCGGGATCGATCCCGCTGAGCTCGGTTACAGCAGCAAGAAGGAATCTATCCGTCAGCCCAAGCGCCGTCGCAAGGAATCTGAGTACGGCATGCAGCTGCGTGAGAAGCAGAAGGTCAAGTTCATCTATGGCGTTCTGGAGAAGCAGTTCCACGGCTACTTCAACAAGGCCCGTAAGATGAACGGCGTCACCGGTGAGAACCTCATGATCATCCTTGAGTCTCGCCTCGACAACGTCGTCTTCCGTCTGGGCTTCGCTCGCACCCGCAAAGAGGCTCGTCAGTCCGTCCGTCACGGTCACTTCACCGTGAACGGCAAGCGCGTGGACATTCCGTCCTACCGCGTCAAGGCCGGCGACGTCGTCGCTGTCGGCGAGAAGTTCCGTGACCTCCTCCCCATCAAGGAGGCCCTGATTTCCTCCGAGCGCTTTGAGGTCCCTGGCTGGCTCGAGGTCGATATCGAGAAGCTGTCTGGTAACGTGCTCGCTCTGCCGACGCGTGAGCAGATCAGCGGTGATATCAACGAGCAGCTCATCGTCGAGCTCTACTCTAAGTAGTCCATCCGGGCTGCTGAGGCTGGAGGTAATACATGTCAGAATTCATTAGGCCTCAGGTTCAGGTCGAAGAGATCAACGAGACCTCTGCTCGTGTCTCCGTCGAGCCGCTCGAGCGTGGCTACGGCGATACGCTGGGTAACTCGCTTCGTCGTGTTCTTCTGTCCTCGCTCGAGGGTGCCGCCGTCGAGGCCATTCAGATCGATGGTGCGCAGCACGAGTTCATGACCATCCCTAACATGGTCGAGGATGTCACCGACATCGTCCTGAATGTCAAGGGTCTTGTCTTCAGGGCTCTCGGCACGACCGACGAGGCGACCGCCACCATCTCGGTTGACGGCCCCTGCGAGGTCACCGGTGCGGACTTCTTTATTCCGTCCGAGTTTGAGCTGGTCAACCCCGAGCAGCACATTGCTACGCTCACCGAGGGTGGCCATCTCACCATGAGCATGCGCATCGGCTATGGCCGCGGCTATGTCTCTGGCGAGGCTAACAAGCGTGACAACGATCCCATCGGTGTGATCAACGTCGACTCGCTGTACTCGCCGGTGTCCCGTTGCGCCAAGCTCGTTGAGGCTTGCCGTGTCGGCCAGCATACCGACTACGACCGCCTTGTCCTCGAGATCGAGACCAACGGTTCCATCGCCCCGCGCGACGCCGTGGTTCAGGCTGCCAATATCATCAACCAGCATATGGCCGCCTTTATGAACCTTGCCGAGACCCCCGAGGTCGAGGAGGAGGCTTCGATCTTCGCTCCCGAGGTCACCAACGACAACGCCGAGCTGGACAAGCAGATCGAGGATCTGGACCTTTCCGTCCGTTCCTACAACTGCCTTAAGCGCGCCAGCATTCACTCGGTCCGTCAGCTTGTTGAGTTCTCGGAGAACGATCTGCTCAACATCCGTAACTTCGGTGTTAAGTCGATCGAGGAAGTGAAGGACAAGCTTGAGTCCATGGGCCTGAGCCTGAAGGCTTAATGCTTCGCATATTTGAGGAGAAACTAGACCATGCGTCACAACGTTAAGAAGGGCCTGAAGCTCGGCACCGATGCGAGCCACACCAAGGCCATGAAGAAGAGCCTTGCTAAGGC
>DBFOPE010000173.1:0-6393 GCA_048429085.1 Collinsella sp. | reverse complement strand
ACAGGGAGAGATATATGGAAGAAATGCCCAAGAACTACGATCCGTCGACCAACGAGCCGGCGATCCTGCAGAAGTGGCTCGACGGCGGCTACTACAAGCGCCGTGAGGGCGTGGGCGACTGCACCGTCACCATTCCGCCTCCCAACGTGACCGGCAAGCTCCACATGGGTCACGCCACCGACGACTCCATCCAGGACGCCATCATCCGTATGGCCCGCATGCGCGGCAAGTCCACGCGCTGGGTGCTCGGCACCGATCACGCCGGTATCGCCACGCAGACCAAGGTCGACAAGAAGCTCAAGAGCGAGGGCATCAGCCGCCTGGAGATCGGTCGCGACAAGTTTGTCGACGCCTGCTGGGATTGGACCCACGAGTACGGCGGCATCATCGTCGAGCAGATCAAGCGCATGGGCTGCTCCGTCGACTTCGACAACGAGCGCTTTACCATGGACGAGGACTACGCCCAGGCCGTGCGCAAGGTGTTCTGCGACTGGTACCACGACGGTCTTATCTATCGTGGCAAGCGCATCGTCAACTGGTGCCCCAACTGCACTACCGCCATCTCGGACGACGAGGCCGAGTACAAGGACGAGAAGGGCCACCTGTGGCACCTGCGTTACCCGCTGACCGAGCCGGTCAACGGCCAGGACTACATCGTCGTCGCCACCACGCGCCCCGAGACCATGCTCGGCGACACGGGCGTCGCCGTCTCCCCGAAGGACCCCGAGAAGGCTGCCTTTGTGGGTAAGACCGTCAAGCTCCCCATCGTCGACCGCGAGATCCCCATCTTTGAGGATTGGCATGTCGACGCCAACTTTGGCTCCGGCTTCGTCAAGGTCACCCCGGCCCACGACCCCAACGATTACGCCATGGGTCAGGCCCACGACCTTCCGCAGATCAATATCTTCGATGAGCACGCGGTAGTCGTCGAGGGCTACGGCGAGTTCACCGGCATGAACCGCGACGAGTGCCGCGAGGCCGTCATTAAGTGGTTCGACGAGCACGGCCTGCTCGACCATGTCGAGGAACACGATCACTCCGTTATGCACTGCTACCGTTGCGACGCCGCGCTTGAGCCGTGGCTGTCCGAGCAGTGGTTTGTGGCCGTCGATAAGCTCAAGGGGCCGGCGCTCGACGCCGTCAACTCCGGCAAGGTCACCTTCCACCCCGCGCGCTGGACGCAGACCTACACCACCTGGATGGAGAACCTCAAAGACTGGTGCATCAGCCGCCAGCTGTGGTGGGGCCACCGCATCCCCGTGTTCTACTGCGAGGACTGCGGCTGGGAGGACGCCCTTACCGAGGACACCGACGTGTGCCCCAAGTGTGGCGGCCATCACGTGCACCAGGACGAGAACGTGCTGGACACCTGGTTCAGCTCGCAACTGTGGACCTTTGCCACGCAGGGCTGGCCGCAAAAGCCGGAGCTGCTCGAGGGCCATCACCCCACGACAGCGCTGGTCACCGCGCGCGACATTATCGCGCTGTGGGTCGCCCGCATGGTCATGAGCTCGCTGTACTTCCTGGACGAGGTGCCGTTTAAGGACGTCGTCATCTACCCGACGATCCTGGCCAAGGACGGTAGCCGCATGTCCAAGTCCAAGGGCAACGGCGTTGACCCCATGGACCTCATCGGTATGTACGGTGCCGACGCCATGCGCTTTAACCTGCTCACGCTGTGCACCAACAACCAGGACGTCAAGTTCGACGCGAACATTGACAAGAAGACCAAGAAGCTTATCGACAGTCCGCGCACCGAGCAGGCCAAGTCGTTTGTGACCAAGATCTGGAACGCCAGCCGCTTCCTGCTTATGAACATGGAGGGCTACACGCCTGGCGAGCCCGTCGTGGAGACTCCGGCCGACGCCTGGATGTTCAGCCGTCTGGCCAAGGCCGTCAAAATGGTCACCGAGGGCATCGAGAACTACACCTTTGGCGACATGGCCCGCGGCGTGCAGCAGTTCTTCTGGAACGAGGTCTGCGACTGGTACGTCGAGGTCACCAAGGCCCGCCTGAAGGGCGAGGGCCGTCTGCAGGCGCAGCGCAACCTGATCTTTGTGCTCGATACCTCCATTCGCCTGATGCACCCGCTTATGCCGTTTGTCACCGAGGAAATCTGGGATAACATGCCGGCGAGCGTGCTCGATCTGGACGCCGAGGGCAACGTGAACCGCGCCGAGGCGCTCATGATCGCCAAGTGGCCCGAGCCCGCCGACTACGCCAAGTATGTTGACGAGGACGCCGAGCGCGCGTTTGAGCTGTGCCGTACCGTCGTGTCTGCCGTCCGCGCCACGCGTTCGCGTTATCGCTTGAGCCCCAAGGCCGAGCTCGACGTGGTCGTGCGTGCCGGTGCCGAGGATATCGAGAAGCTCGAGAGCCTGCGTTCGACCATCGAGCCGCTGGCCAACACTGCCTCGCTGGTCATGGGTACCGACGTTGAGAAGCCGGCTGCGAGCATCGCTGTTGTTGACAGCGGCGTCGAGGTCTTTGTGGTGCTCGAGGGCAAGGTTGACCTTTCGGCCGAGAAGGCTCGCCTGGAGAAGGAGATTGCCGCGGCCCAGAAGGAGCTGGCCGGCTGCGAGAAGACGCTCGCCAATGAGGGCTTTGTGGCTAAGGCCGCGCCTGCCGTGGTGCAGAAGAAGAGGGACCGTGCAGCTGAGCTCAAGGAAATCCTGGCGGCGCTGACTGCTCAGGTTGCTGACTTCTCGTAGGCGGTACGGGGGGACGCGGTTTGGGGCATTGATTCTGCTGCAAGCGGTGTTTGGCTGATATTTTGAATGGGAGGGGCTCGTTGTTTATTACGGGCCTCTTTTTATGTTGAGGGGACTTTGGCTATGGCAAAGCGTTCTGGGTTGTATTCGGCGCCGTTTGAGGTTCCGGAGCTTTCTTTTGATGAGGCTGTTGCACTTGCGGCCGATACGGGTAAGATCGCGCGTTATTCCACGCCGCTGCTCGAGACCGTCGTCGAGATGCTCGATGAGCTTGGTCGTCCTGACGAGTTCTATGATTGCGTCCAGATAGCCGGTACCAATGGAAAGACCTCGACGACGCGATTCTCGGCTGCCATTCTTCGTGGTGAGGGTCTTAAGACGGCACTCTTTACGTCGCCTCATCTGGTGCGCTATCCCGAGCGTATGGAGATTGATGGAAAGGTTGTCTCAGACGAGGTCTTTGCCCATGGTGTCTCTGCGGCGTATGAGGCGGGCCGTCGTCTCAACGCACGTCGTGAGGCGGCGGGCGAGGAACTTCGCGCTATTACGCCCTTCGATCTTTTGTCCGTGGCCGGTTTGACCATGTTTGCCGAGGCTTGCGTGGACGTGGCCGTGCTTGAGGTTGGCATGGGCGGACGCTGGGATGCCACAAGTGCGACCGATCCCGTGGCCGTCGCCATTACGGGCATTGGACTCGACCATACGAAGGTCCTTGGCGATACGCTCGAAGCCATTGCTGGGGAGAAGGCTGCGGTTATTAAGCCTGGTCGTTTGGTTGTTTTGGGCGAGGGTACGCATGAGGCGAGCGTTCAGCGTGTGATGGATGCCCGTTGCCGCGAGTGCGGCGTCGTGCCACTCGTGGTGAGCCACGCCACGACGAAGGTGCCGGCGCATGTGGGAGATACAGTTGAGTTTAGCTGCACCACGCCGCGTGCGATCTATACGTCGAGCATGGTCAAGCCGGCCTATCAGCCGCAGAATGCCGCGTGCGCGATTATGCTGTGCGAGGGCTATCTGGGTCACGAGCTCGACCACGATGCGCTCGACGCTTCGCTTATAGGCTGCCCCACGCCGGGCCGCTTTGATGTGCTGGGAACCGATCCGCTCAAGCTGATCGACGCCTGCCATAACCCCCAGAGCTGCGAGAACTTTGTGAGCGCGCTGGATGAGATCGATCCGTGCGTAGAGAATCGCCCCACGCTGCTATGCGCCGCGCTGGCCGATAAGGACGTGGCGGGCATCGTCGACGTGCTTGTTCCGGCCTTCCCCCGCGTGGTCGTGACCCAGACCGATTCCGACCGCGCCCTGCCGGCGGAGGAGCTCGCTGCCCTGGTGGAGGCCGATAAGCTCGCTGGCGTGTACCCCAGCGTGTCCGAGGCCCTCGCGGCCCTCGATGCCGCCGGCGAGCCCTTCGTAGCAGCCGGCACCATCACCCTAGCCGGCGAAGTAGCGGGGCTGCTGCGCTAACCCATCCCCCCTCATCGGTTGCGGTGAAATAGTTCCTGTTTTTGGGCTCTAGCAGCCCATCCAGGAACTATTCCACCGCAACTTAGTTTGGGGGCTTGGGGACCAGGCTAGTCTAGGCGGACTGGGTCGTGGGGGTAGGCGTTGAGAATCTCGACGCCGGACTCGGTGACCAGGGCCAGGTCCTCGATGCGGACGCCGGTGTGGCCGGGGAGATAGATGCCCGGCTCGATAGAGAATGTCATGCCCGGCTCTACGACCTGCTCGTTGACAAGCGAGACGTCGCCCGGCTCGTGGTCCTGCAGACCGATCGAGTGGCCTAGGCGGTGCGTAAAGTATTTGCCGTAGCCAGCGTCCTCAATCACGTCGCGCGCAGCGCGGTCCAGGTCGCACATGCGCACGCCTGGTGCTATGAGCGCCTCGGCGGCCTCGTTGGCGCGGCGCACGATGTCGTAAATTCGCGCGGTCTCCTCGTCCGGCTTTCCCCAAAAGAACGTACGCGTCATGTCCGAGCAGTAGTTGCGGTGACGTCCGCCAATGTCGAACAGCACCACGTCGCCGCGCTTGAGTACGGTGTCGTCAGGCTCGTGGTGCGGGTCGCCGGCGTTGGCGCCAAAGCTTACGATGGGCGGAAAGCTAAAGCCCTCGCAGCCGTGATTGCGGTACAGACCGAGCATCTGGTCGGCAATTTCGCGCTCCGTTACGCCCTCGTGGACGAGCTTGATGGCGTCGGCCATCACGGCGTCGTTAGCGGCCGAGGACGCGCGCATCAGCTCCTGCTCGGCTTCGTCCTTGTGGGCGCGTGCGACGGTGACGGCAAAGTCGCCCAGGAAGAACTCGCTTGCGGCGTGACGATCCATAAGGGGCATCAAAAAGCCGGAGCGCATAACGGTATCGATGCCGAGCGGTTTGGTCGGATTGACCTCTCGAGCGATGGCGTCGGCCACGACGTCGGTGTCGGTGTGATAGGCGACGCGGGCATTGTCATACTCGGGCAGCTGATGCAGGGCGTTGACCAAGATCACGGGCTCGCAATCGCGTGCGAGCAGTACACCGCAAAAACGCTCGAACATATCGGCATAAAAGCCGGTCAGGTAATAAATCGACCACGGGTCGTTTACGAGCAGCTGCGAGCCGGGGTGCTGAGCCTCGAGAGCATCGAGCACGCGCGCCACACGCTGGTCATCGACATGTGCCATGAAACATCCTTTCGCTAGGGTGCCACCATGGTATCCCCAATGCCAGGGTAGTCAATTTGCTACGGGTCTATTTTAGCTGCGTCAAACATGCGGAATGATTTTTTTGGGGCGGGCTGATAGGTAAAAGTAGTCAATACAGTCCCGTCCAGAATTAGCTGGTTTCAAAACTATGGCGGATTACGGGGCTGGACCTGTATTACATGACCATGTGAAAAATCGCTAAATTAAAACCGCAGGTAGACGGCTTATCAAAAATCGATAATTGCCGGTATGGATGGGGGTCTCCGAATCAGCCCCGTAATCCGACATAGTTTTGAAATGGCACTAAAGTAGACACAAGCTAAATACCGATCCCAAGGCAAGTTGCGGTGGAATAGTTCCTGGATGCCGGGGTTTTGGCGGAAATCAGGAACTATTTCACCGCAATTGAGGAGGGGCGGGATGGATGGCAGGGTAGCTAAAAGGGCCCCGTCCCAAATGAACCATCTAGGCTGGGTCGATGTCCATGCTGGCGATGAGGTCGATGTTGGTGTTGAGGAGGTTCTCTAGCACGACGTCGCCCATGTGGATGGGGGCGTCGATGACCAGACCGCGGATGAGGTCCATCGCCTGGGTGTGGAGCGCCAGCGGGATGGCTTCGGCCGTGCGCACGGGCAGCAGCGCCTCGTCGCCGCCGGATACGGCCACGGTGGTGGTGAGCACGCGCATGGGGCAGGTGAGCTCCTGATGCGCGAACGTATCGCCGCGCGGGCAACTGTTGCCGGTCACGGAGCACACCTCTACCACGGCGCCGTCTGCGTCGCGCTCCACCTCCACGGTCAAGAGGCATTCGGATGGGCAGGTGGTGCAGTTGAACTGCAATGGCTCGGTCACATTCGTGCTCATGGCCTTACGCCTCCTCAACGGGATCGACGGACAGGACAATCTCGCTAACACCCAGGTCGAGTGCGCGCTGAATCGCCTTTGCCGGCAGCGGGAAGCTCTCCATTACGCTCGGTTTAAACGGGCGGACCTTGCCT
>DBFOPE010000172.1:0-17617 GCA_048429085.1 Collinsella sp. | reverse complement strand
CGACGTCGCCACGATCGAGCATCCCGTCCGCGTCTTCGATCTCGCCTGCGGCAATATGCGATTCGAGAACTTTGCCGCCGGCGGCGCACTTGCCGCCAAGGGCGTCGACGGCGCAAACCCCTCGGCAGATGCCAGCTGCCCCTTCGAGTTCTATGGTGTCGACTCGTGCCAGGACCTGGCCATCGATGCACGCGGCCACGCCCTGCGCATTCCCAACCTGCACTTCCAGGAACTCGACGTACTCGACGCCCTTATGAAGCTCAACCCCGCCGAGACACCCGACGTGCTTTTCGACGCCCCGCTCGCCGACATCTCGGTCTGCTTTGGCTTTATGCACCATGTGCCGTCGTGCGAGTACCGTGTACGCGTACTTGATGCCTTGGTGCGCCAAACGCGCCCGGGTGGCATCATCGCCATCAGTTTTTGGGAGTTTATGAACGACGAGCGCATGGCGCGCAAGGCCGTTCGCGCCGAAGCCCGCGCCGAGCTCACCCCGCCGTTTGAGGGTTACGATTCCGCGCAGTTTGAAGCCGGCGACCACCTCATTGGCTGGCAAAACGACCGTCACGCCTACCGTTATTGCCATCACTTTGATGATCAGCAGATCACCGACCTGGTGCGCGGCGTCCGTACGTTCTACAAGAGCGGCGAGGTCCCCGTGCGCGAGCTTGAGCGTTTCCATGCCGACGGTCGCAGCGGCGAGCTCAACCGCTATGTGATTCTTAAGCGCCTGTAGGCATTGACGACTCGTCGCCGAGCCGCACCGCAACTTTCGGGCACATTGCGCCCACCCTTTTTCAACCCATTGACGGAACGTGCAGCTATGCGTTCCATACTTATGACCAAGGAGCCTCATGGGAGCCGTCCACGTTCGCACGCCTAAGAACTTTGTGCTCGAGGAGCGCCTGGAGCGCTACGCCGATGCGATTGAGACGAACCCCGAGGCCTATGCCGGAGATTGGCGCAAGGCCTGTGCGCCAGCTGGCAGCAAGCCCTTCGAACACCTTCACCTTGATCTTGGCTGTGGCAAGGGAACGTACCTTGTAGAGCGCGCGGCCCACGAGCCAAACACCCTCTTTATCGGCATGGACCAGGAGCCCATCTGCATCGCCTATGCCGCACAGAAAATCTGCGAGCAGGAGCTATCCAACGCACTCGTCCTGCCCCGAGGCGCCGCATCGCTGCCGCAGCTGTTTGCCGCAGGCGAGCTCAATGCCATCACCATTAACTTTCCCACGCCGCAGCCCAAGGCCAAGTACGCCAAAAAACGACTCGTCCATGTCGACCATCTAATGCTCTATCGCTCGCTCTTTGCAGCCGACGCCACCGTCACGCTGCGCACCGACAGCAAGCCATTGCGCGACTACGCCCTGGGGCAGTTTGCCGCGGCCGGCTACGACACGCTTTGGGTAAGTGACGACGTACGCCGCGACCATCCCGAGCATCCCGAGACCGAATATGAATGCCGCACGCGCGAGATGGGCGCCGTCGTCTATGGCATTTGCGCCACACCCGGTGCGCAGCCAACCGACGAACAGCTCACGGCGGGCCGCATGCAGGAGCAAAGCCTTGCCTGCTACCTGCCCGATAACCTCGATGAGCTCACCTATGTACCCCTGGGCATGGAAGAGGCCGTCGAGAACTTTAGAAACCGTGCCCGGAAAGGCAAGAAGCGCCTGCCTCAGGAACGCTAGCACCGCACGCCCATTTCCTGCATTTTCTCGCGCGCTGCCGCTCCGCGCCGCCGCTACGCCATAATAGTTGGCGGACAATCGCGAGAGAAAGCAAACACATGGCACAGACCACGACAGATACCGCCGCCAGCACCGTCTCCGGCGCCGGCGCCGCCAGCTCATTCTCGGGCGGCACGGGAACCGAAGCCGAGTTTGGCTCGCTCGGCGCGCTCTCCCCCACCTGGTGGGAGCCCGAGGATGGCAGTGAGCCCGAGCCATGGCTCACGCCCGACCAGGCCTTCGAGCGTTTCTTTGAATGGACGAGCGATCGCGGTATTGAACTGTGGGATCACCAAGAAGAGGCCCTCATGGACCTGGCAGCCGGCGATCACGTCATCTTAGGCACACCGACCGGATCGGGTAAATCGCTCGTCGCGCTGGGTATGCTCTTTATGGGCATGGCGCAGGGTAAGCGTTGTTATTACACGGCCCCCATCAAGGCCCTGGTCAGCGAAAAGTTCTTCGACCTTGTGCAGGTGCTCGGCCGCGATAACGTCGGCATGATCACCGGCGACACGCATATCAACACCAAGGCACCCGTCATCTGCTGCACGGCCGAAATCCTTGCTAACGATGCGCTGCGCGAGGGTGAGGACGCCGATGTGGGCTGCGTGGCCATGGATGAGTTCCACTACTTTGCCGACCCCGACCGCGGTTGGGCCTGGCAGGTGCCGCTGCTCACCCTGCCCCACACGCAGTTTATGCTCATGAGCGCCACGCTCGGCGATGTCACTGCCATCGCCGCCTCACTCGAGGAGCACACCGGCGCTGCTTGCGACTTGGTTGTCGACGCCCCGCGTCCTGTTCCGCTGAGCTACGACTATGTGACGACCTCCCTCGAGGGCACCGTCGAGCTCGCCATGCGCCGTGGCGAGGCCCCGCTCTATATCGTGCACTTTAGCCAGGATGCCGCCCTTGCGACGGCGCAGTCGCTCGCCAATTTTGGCATCGCCAGCAAGGCGCAGCGCGAGGCCATTAAGGAAGCTGCCAAAGGCACGAGCTTCTCCACGGCCTTTGGCAAGATTCTTAAGCGCTTGCTCGGATGCGGCGTCGGCGTGCACCATGCTGGCATGTTGCCGCGCTATCGTCTGCTGGTCGAGCGCTTGGCACAACAGGGCCTGTTGCCCGTCATCTGCGGCACCGATACGCTCGGCGTCGGCATCAACGTACCCATCCACACCGTGGTACTCACCGCGCTCACCAAGTTCGACGGCTACAAGATGCGTCGTCTGCGCGCCCGCGAGTTTCATCAGATTGCCGGTCGCGCCGGCCGCTCGGGCTTCGATACCGAGGGCATGGTGATTGCCGAGGCACCCGAGCACGAGATCGAGAATGCCAAGCTTATGGCCAAAGCGGGCGACGACCCCAAAAAACTCCGTAAGATTAAAAAGAAGAAGGCACCCGAGGGCTTTGTCACCTGGAATAAGCAGACCTTTGAGCGCCTGATCGAGACGCAGCCAGAAACGCTCAAGCCGCGCCTGCGCATCACGCACTCCATGGTGATTAGCGTGGTCGAGCAGGGCGGCGATGCGCGAGCCCGCGTGCACGACCTCATCGAGACAAGCCTGCAAACGCCCGAGGAAAAGGCCAAGCTCGAGGTTCGCGCCGACGAAATCTTCGCCACGCTCATCGATTCCGGCGTCGTCGTGCGCGCCGAGGTGCCGCCCGCACCCGATGCCCCGGCTGACGCCGCACCAGACATCGACTATGCGCTGACGGTCGATCTGCCCGAGGACTTCGCGCTCGATCAGCCGCTCTCGCCGTTCTTGCTTGCCGCGTTGGAGCTGCTCGATCCCGAGAGCGAGACCTATACCATGGACTTAATCTCAATGGTCGAGGCAACGCTCGAGGATCCCAAGCAGGTGCTGCGCGCACAGGAGCGCGCAGCACGCGATCGCGCTATGGCCGAGATGAAGGCCGACGGCATCGAATATGAGGAGCGTCTGGAGCGCATTCAAGACGTCACGTACGAAAAGCCGCTCGAGAATTTGCTCGACGCCGCTTTTGACAAGTACTGCCAGGAAGTACCCTGGGCAAACGACTATCAGCTCTCTCCCAAGAGCGTTCTGCGCGATATGCTGGAAAGCGCGAGCGATTTTAAGGGCTACATTCAAAAGCTCGGCATCGCCCGCTCCGAGGGTATTTTGCTGCGCTACCTGGCAGAGGCCTACCGTTCGCTCGACCGCACCGTACCCATCGAGAAGCGCGACGAGCGCCTGCGCGACATTATCTCGTGGCTGGGCTTTGTGGTGCGCTCGGTCGACTCGAGCCTGGTGGACGAGTGGGAGAACGCTGGCAACCCGGCAGCCCTCGACACCACGCCGCCGCAGGGCATCGACGAGGTCGTGGCGGACCGCCGCGGCTGCACGCTGTTGGTGCGCAACGCGCTCTTCCGCCGCGTGACCCTTGCCGCCCGCGAGCACGTTCGCGACCTGGGCGAGCTCGACGACGACTGGGGCATGAGCGAGATCCGCTGGCAAAAAGCACTCGACGCTTACCACGAGCAGCACGAGGAAATCCTCACCGACGGAGATGCCCGCAGCGCCGCGATGTTTTCCATCGATGAGTCCGACGAGAAGACCGCGCACGTATGGCACGTGCACCAGATCTTTGCCGACGAGGATGGCGACCACGACTTTGGCATCATGGGCGATGTCGATCTGGACGCCACGCAAGACGGCGGCGAGGTCATCTTCAAAAACTACCGCGTCGGCTTTATCGAGGACCTGCTCGAGGACTAGCCGAACATACTGGAGCGAAACAAGCGGGGCCGTTGGCAATATCGCCAGCGGCCCCGCTTTTGCACTATCTGCTATGCCTTACTCGGCATCCTCGACCTCATATGAATCCGCCTCGGCGGGCTCATCGTTTGTCTCCGTCGCAGCCCCGCGCGCCTCGTCAAACGCCGCCTTCATGGTCTTGTTGCCCCATGTGAGCTTGCGAATGGTAAGATCGTCGGCTTTCTTGTTGGCAAGGCGCAGATTGTTCTCGGAGGACAGCAACGCCTCCTTGGTTTTCTGCAGATGGCTAATCGTCTTGTCGATCTCATCGATTGCCGTTTGGAACTTGCGACTCGCGATCTCGCAGTTGCGGCCGAAATCGTTCTTGAACTTTTCCATCTTGGCTTCGAAGTTCGTGACGTCGATATTCTGCTGCTTGTACTCCGCCAGCTCCTGCTTATAGCGCAGCGAACCCATGGCGGCGTTGCGAAGAAGTGTAATCATGGGAATGAAAAACTGTGGGCGAATCACGTACATCTTCTCGTAGCGATAGCTCACGTCGACTATCCCTGCGTTATAGAGCTCGCTCTCGGGCTCGAGTAGCGTGCAGAGCACCGCGTACTCACAGCCTTTCTGGCGACGATCGTGATCGAGCTTCTTAAAGAAGTCCTCGTTTTTGTGCTTGGTCGCAGTCTCGTCGTTCTCGTTTTTCATCTCGAACATAATCGAAATGACCTCGTTGCCGCTCGCGTCGCACTCGCGGAAGATAAAGTCGCCCTTGGTACCCTCGGACGCATCGTTGTCTTTCTCGAAGTACGCGTTAGGAAACGCCGTCATGCGCAGACGGTTAAACTCGGTCTCGCAGTGCTGCTCGAGCGACTCGCCCACCATCTTGGTGGACAGGCGGACCTTCATGTCCTTAAGGCGCTCAATCTCTTCATCCTTGTAGCGAATCAGGTCATCGCTCGCGCGCTTGGCCTGCGCAAGCTCGAGCTCGTGTGCCGCCTTGGCCTGTTCCTCGCGAGAATCGCGCACCGCCAGCTCGCTCGTCAGCTTGGCACGTGCCTCATCGCGCTCTCGCTCCACCGCGGCGACCGCCTCCGACAGGTTCATTTTTGCCATCAGTTCCTGCTCGCGCAACTGGGCACGCAGACCCTCGGCCTCTTGCTCAGATTGTGCCTTTGCGGCGGAAAACTTCTCCTGTACCGTCGCGCGGTAGTCAGCAAGCGCGCGCTCAGCTTCACCGCGAGCAGCATCGAGCTCGCGCTGCGACTCTGCCGCGGCAGCGGCAAGCGCCATCTCCTGGGCCTTGTCCGCCGCGGCAAGCCTGGCCTGCAGCTCGGCAATCTGAGCATCACGTGCAGCCAAATCGTTTTGAGCAGCATTGCGCGCCACCGACTCGACGAGCTTGGCTTCGTCATCTTTGCGCTCCAGCTGCGCACGCAAATTGTCGATTTCTCGCTGAAGCTCGGCGTTTTCCTTTTGAGCATCGGCACGGGCCTCAACCGCCGCGCGCTGACTTGCGCTCTCGCGCTCTGTGGCAGCGCCCTCGAGCTTGGCGCGCAGCTCGGCAAGCTCAGCGTCGCGCTTGGCAACCTCTTGTGCCAGCTTCTGCTCCGCGGCGTTCTTCTGCTCGACAAGTTGAGCGTTGCGCTGAGAATCTGCCTTTTGCAAGGCAGCCGTCGAACGCGAGCGCTCAAGCTCCAGCGCCTGCTCGCCCTCGCGCTGGACTGCCTTCACACGCTCATCCAGGTCGCGCGAAAACTCGGCATTGCGCACTTGCTTGACGATGTCCGCATAGCCAGACGCATCGACCTTAAAAACTTCGCCACAATGCGGGCACTTGATCTCGTTCATAGCAGCTCCTCGATGGACGCAAATTTCAACCGACTACACTCTACCGCGCCGCACGGACAAAAAGGCGCCGCCGCCAGAATGGCAACGGCGCCAGAACCACCACAAAGGTGCCTGTCCCCTTTGTGGTGGCATGGGTCACTACAGGTCGCGATAGTCGACCAGGCGAAGATCAGGTTGAGACCCGAGCCAAGCGCGCAGCTCAGGGTCGATCAGCGCGTCGACTTCCTTGGTACGATCGGTCGTAAGCGAGCTGTTCTCGAGGATAAACCGATCGAGATAGCCCGGGTGGCACACAAAGACGACCGTCTCGCCGTCGGACATCTCGCGAACCGTCTGCATAATCGAGTCCTTGGGTTCGTAGCCCGGCTCCATCGAATGCATCACCATGCGCAGATCAGTATTTCCGCAACGCACCACCGCCGTGGGGTCGAAGCTCGCCTTTTGCTCCTTAAGGCCCAGCTCCTGGGCAACCGCCGAGATCGCTCGGTTAAGGTTTTCGCTCATGACGGCATGGGCCTCAAAGTAATCGGGCTCGCGGCCCACAATCTCGACAAAACGGTCGTGCTGTGCGCGGATCTCGATGCAGGCCTCGTCGAAGTCTATCAACTCCTCACCGCGCTTAAAATGCTCACGGAAGGTACGGCTGCTATGGAACTCGCCGCTCTCGTTGAGCATGCTCGGGATGAGCGCCGGATCGGCGCACGGCTTGCCCAGGCACACGTTGGTATGCTGGCCCACTGCAATATCGGCATCCGCCACGAGCGACCACCCACGCTCGGCCTCGGGCATATTAGGCATAAGGCCCGCCGAGCGCACCAGGCCCTCGTTGATGCTTCGGGCGATCCCCAAGTCGACGGCGTATGAATAACCGATATCATCGGCACGAATAAGCAATTGCTTCATAGCGACTCCAATCTATGTGAAAACCACCACAAAGGTGCACTGTGTCCCCTTTGTGGTGGTTCTGGCGCCCTATAGTCCAAAGAAGCCAAGGATTTGATCTCGGCTTACGGGCTTGTACTCGTTGGCGTCGAGGCCCACATCGTAGCGAAAGATAGGGCGCTCGCGATCGCGGTTGCGTGCGTTGGTGCGGTCTCCCCTGCTGTGGATATGCCCATGCAGCATGATGGCACCACGCGCCTTGCCATTCCAGCTGAGCATGGGGTAGTGGCTCATAACCAGACGATGGCCCTTGGCATAGCCGGGAGCAATCTCCAAGTAATCGCGCACGTCTTCCCATATATGCGGCGCGTCCGGATCTTCCCAGTCGCCGTCATGGTTGCCACGGATGAGCGTCACATTCTTGCATTCGATACGCTCGCGCAGGCGCACCGCCTCCGCCAAGGGCAAGCGATAGGTAAAGTCACCCAGAATATAGAGACGATCGTCCGCAACAACGCACTCATTGATGGCATTGATGACCTTACGATTCATCTCCTCGACCGAACCAAACGGTCGATCCATGTCGTGCAAGATATTCGTATCGCCCAGGTGCAGGTCGGCGGTAAACCACATCATCGTCCATGTCCTCATTTCGCAACGCGTCAAACTCGTGCTAAGTATACAGACACAGCGATGCGGCGGTTAGCCAAAGAGCCCGCCGAACAGGCCGCGACGGCGTTTGTCTTTCTTTTTCGAAGCGTCACCCTGAGTTTTCTTGTCCTGCCGCATCTTACGGTCCTGTTCCAGCTCATCGTCGTCGAGTAGCAGATCCCACTCAAACGAACCATCCGTCAAATCGAACAGGTCATCGTCGTCAAACATGGCAGCCTCCCTTACCGATTAGCGAGCATCCACCACATAGAGTCCAACGCGCACCTGATGCCACGGGCTGCGCTCGGGGGCAACCTGTTGCACGCGGGCCTCAAATACGTCCTCGTGGCCGTAATACATCATCAAGGACAGTGGGCCGACCTCGTTTCCCGGAACATAGCCAAGCTTGGTGTTGCCGTAATAGATCGCAACCGCCTCAGGGTCATGGGGATTATCGCGCTCGGCACACAGCGTCAGCTTATCGCCCGCTTTAAGATCGCCCAGGACCAAGGCGCCATCGGCATACTGAAATCACGCAATGTGAAATGACAGAAGAACACGTGAAGGCTCGTACATGGCAACTCCTCTAACGGCCGGATAAACCGGCGCTTAACCTTACTGAGAAGTTTACGGACCCGTGCGGACACAAATTCATCCTGTCTGCGTCTTTTCGACCGTTTGTCCCTACGCCATCTGATTCTAATGCACAAACATGCGCACGAACTTGTGCTTCCAGCTTGCGTAAGGAGCATAGCGGAATGGCACATCCAGCCACGTTACCTTGTTCACGATGCTCTTCTTGTGGCTAAACGTATCGAAGCTCTCGCGGCCATGGTACTGTCCCATACCGCTCGCGCCCATGCCGCCAAAGCCCATATGGCTCGTGGCCAAATGCATGATGGTGTCGTTGACGCAGCCGCCGCCAAAGGGCACGTAGCGCACAAAGCGTTGCTGAACCGCACGGTCCTGGCTAAAGATATACAGGGCCAGCGGCGTCGGACGATCCGTAATAAACGCTTCGGCCTCGTCTAGGCTCTCAAACGTCAGCACCGGCAAGATGGGACCGAAGATCTCCTCCTGCATCACGGCGTCATCGGGGGCCACGCCATCCAAAATCGTCGGCTCAATCTTGAGCGAAGCCTCGCGCGCGGCACCTCCAAGCACGACCTTATCGGGATCGATCAGCCCGCGCACGCGCGCAAAATGCTTGGCGTTGACGATATGTCCGTAATCCTCGCTATCGAGTGGATGGTCACCAAACATACGGCGGACCTCCTCTTTGATGAGGCCCAGCAGCTCGTCGTGCACGCTCGTATCGACCAGCAGGTAGTCGGGCGCCACGCAGGTCTGCCCCACGTTGAGCCATTTACCAAAGGCGATACGCCGTGCCGCAACCTTCAAGTTTGCCGTCGCATCCACGATGCAGGGACTCTTTCCGCCCAGCTCAAGCGTCACGGGCGCAAGGTTTTTACTTGCGCGCTCCATGACGAGTTTGCCGACCGGAACGCTACCGGTAAAGAAAATCTTGTCCCAGCACTCATCGAGCAACGCTTCGTTCTCGGCGCGCCCGCCCTCGACAACCGTCACCAGACGCGGATCAAATGCCTCTTCACAGATTTGCTTGAGCACCGCGCTCGATGCCGGAGCATATGCACTCGGCTTGATGACGACGGTATTGCCTGCGGCAAGGGCGCCAGCGAGCGGCTCGAGCGTCAGCAAAAACGGGTAGTTCCAGGGCGCCATGATGAGCGTGACGCCATAGGGCACGGCTTGCGTTTTGCACACACTCACGGCGTTGGCAAGATCGCACGGACGCAGGCGCGGACGACTCCATCGAACCACGTGAGCAATCTGATGACGAATCTCGGAAAGCGACGTGCCGATCTCGCACATATATGCCTCGTCATGCGACTTTCCCAAATCGGTCTTGAGCGCATGGGCAATATCGGCCTCGTGCGCCCGGACCGCATCGCGTAAACTCACGAGCGCGCGACGTCGAGCATCGACATCAAACGTAGCGTGCGTCTTAAAGTAGGTGCGCTGATCGCCGACGATGCGCGCAATTTCCCCGGTGTTCATGGACCCTCCTAGTTCTCGCCCTCAAACATACCACCTGCAACGACTTCGTACATATGCTCGAGCTCCAAGCGGTCCATCAAAAGCGGAACGGGGTACAGGGGATTGGCCTCGGCATCGGCATGCGCCGCCATCTCAGGAATGTCGGAGCGGCGAATACCTGAGACATATTTGGGGATTCCCAGGGCCCCGTTCATGCGGTCGACCCAATCGATAAAGGCCTCGGCCGCAAGACTATCCTGTGCGGTAGCCGGCGCAATGCCCGCCATGCGAGCGAGGTCGGCAAGCTTGGGGGCGGCGGCGTCACCATAAGCGCGAAGCATGTGCGGCAGGATGATCGCGTTGGCCAAACCGTGCGGAATTCCGTATCGGCCGCCCAGACTGTGCGCGATGGCATGCACATATCCGACATAGGAGCGGGTAAACGCAACACCCGCCTTATACGCCGCCGAAAGCATATTGCGACGTGCACGCATGTTGTCGCCATGCTCATAGGCCTCGAGCAAATTGTCGTGGATGAGCTGAACCGCCTGTCGCGCCATCTTGCGCGTATAGGGCGTGGTGCTTCGCCCGATAAAGGCCTCGACAGCATGCGTCAGGGCGTCCATGCCCGTCTGCCCCGTAATGGAGGCGGGCAGGCCGCGCGTAAACTCGGGGTCGTGCACCGCAAGGCGCGGGATAAGCACAAAGTCGTTAATGGGGTACTTGTAGTGCGTCTCATCATCGGTAATTACCGCCGCAAGCGTAACCTCGCTTCCCGTGCCTGCCGTGGTGGGAACGGCGATGAGCAGCGGCAGGCGACGATGAATCCGCAGCAGCCCGCGCATCTTGTTGATGGGCTTGTTTGGCTGCGCGATGCGTGCTCCCACGCCCTTGGCACAGTCCATGGCCGAGCCACCGCCAAAGCCGATAATGGCCTGGCAGGCGCTCTCTCGATACAGGGACGCCGCTTCCTCCACGTTTGAGACCGTGGGGTTCATACGCGTTTCGGCATAGACCGTAACGCCAATCCCCTGAGCCGTAAGCGCACGCTCGAGTGATGCCGTGAGCCCCAGACGGGCAATGCCGGGATCCGTCACGATAAGAACCCGCTGTATCGAACGCTTTTGAAGCACTGCGGGCACATCCTCGGCATGCTCCAAAATGCGTGGCTCGGTATAGGGCAGTACCGGCAATGCGATGCGAAAAACCGTTTGATACGTTCGGCACCAGGCGCGACGGGCTAGATGCATAAAGGAAGCTCCTTCATTTGTTGATTGGTCAACATTTGCTCGACCGATTGTACTCAGCGGCGGTCAAAGACGGCCCGCCAATCGTTAATCAATCAACATCTTCATATCTTAAATTGTTTTATTAAAAATCATTCCTAATAGGCTTCACATTTGGTTGCATTTATGGATAATAGAACTCGTCAAGACGCACGTCCGGAGAGGGCCCTTACGGGACCGGACAAGCGCCCCATCGCCATCGATCGAAGGGATCGAATCATGAAGTTTGTTTGCCCCGTTTGCGGTTATGTGGAAGAGTTCGACGGCGACCAGCTGCCCGAGGACTTCAAGTGCCCCCAGTGCGGCGTTCCCGGTTCTCGTTTCCTGAAGCAGGAGGAGGGTCAGCTCGAGTGGGCTGCCGAGCACGTCGTGGGCGTCGCCAAGATGGAGGGTGTCTCCGAGGACATCGTTGCCGACCTGCGCGCCAACTTTGAGGGCGAGTGCTCCGAGGTCGGTATGTACCTGGCCATGGCTCGCGTCGCTCATCGCGAGGGCTACCCCGAGATCGGCCTGTACTGGGAGAAGGCTGCTCACGAGGAGGCCGAGCACGCCGCCAAGTTCGCTGAGCTCCTGGGCGAGGTCGTGACCGACTCCACCAAGAAGAACCTCGAGATGCGCGTTGAGGCCGAGAACGGCGCCACCGCTGGCAAGACCGATCTCGCTAAGCGCGCCAAGGCCGCTGGTCTCGATGCCATCCACGACACCGTGCACGAGATGGCTCGCGACGAGGCTCGCCACGGCAAGGCTTTCGCCGGCCTGCTCAAGCGCTACTTCGGCTAAGCAAACCGCCCGAGAGACATTCTCTAGCTTTATAAGGCCCGGACCGTATCGGTTCGGGCCTTTTTGTGTCTCGAGGACTCGTTAACGCCCTGAAATAGGGTTATCTTCGGCATCGGTTTCTCGTCAAAAACTAAGTGAGTAGGCTTTTTGGAACTTGCCGAGCAGACCATCCATATTGCTTTATAAAGTCGCAGGTAAATGACTTGTTGCAAATACAGCCTGGTCGCCATCAAGCCAAAAGTCTACTCACTTAGTTCCGCAGCCGTCCACAATCGAACTGTTTTGTGTCCAACGGGCATCTTTCCGTCGATGACTCCCAATTTTGTCCAGTCGACAAATAGTTCAGACCGGAGTAATGCCTCGGCCCTTTGCTCATCCGAGCTTTTATCACGATATTCAGCATCGAGCATCCTGTATACGGCCTTAACGATCGCGCGGAATCTATCCTCATCGGATATCTGTCTGTGTGTCAGGAGAAGTACATCGTAGCCCATGGCCTGAAGGGCCGTCATACGGTCTGCGTCACGCAAGCCATCCCCCGCGCGCCCGTGCGAGGCCTTTCCCTGACATTCAATGGCCACCTGTCGCCTCCCGTCCGGCGAAGACAGAAGCAGGTCGATATATACGTGGGACTTTCCCACAATCGCTCGAGCACTTGTGCTTAGCGTCACTTCGACATTGAGCTCTATGCCGCAAAACCCTTCGCCTCCCAGGGCTCGCGGCAGCCCAAGCAACAAATACGCCTCGACCTCAAAAGGCGACGCGGCACCCAATGGAACGAGTTGCGATACCGCCATAAATCTATTGCCGTAACGCATCCCGCAAACATCTGAACAAAAACGGTCAAGGTCTCTGCCCAAAACCAAAGCGTCTCGACGCCATAAATTTGAGGCGGTGCCGTCCTCGGACGGGCAGCGCACCCAACCGAACGTTGTCGAAATCGCGCCCGAATCAATTGCGCGCGAAAGCTCCGCCTCGAGTGCCGCCGGCAGAGCACATACCGCAAACAAGCCACACATCTCCGCCAATACCAAAAGAAGCTGAAGATCCCTCAGATGCCGCGACATGATAAATGCCGTCAGTAGAGGAGACGTGACCAAAAACCCATGCTCCGTTTCAAGCACGGATTCCCTGGGGAGCTCACCGAGAAACAGCCGCTGCCTAATGCTGGCAGGGCAAGTCCGTTTGTTTCTCGTCCGAACCAATGTATACAACGGAAAACCAAGCGCAACCGCAGCCGTCGGGTTGCGGGCGAGATCATATCGCTGCCGGTCTTCTTCCGGTCGTGGAAGCGGCGGACACAAAGCGCGGACTTGAGGAGGCAAACGCCAGTACCTAAAAGCCGATATGTCACAAAGTAGATCCTTCATAGGCACAGGAAAACACGGATTTCAACCCAGTCGGTCTCGCATTGGCGCGAACGCACCAAAAGTGGCGCCGAACGGACTGTTAAGTTTTCAACAGCCCTCCCCAACTGGCCAAAAGCTTGCCAAGAGCTGGACGAAGCCCTGTTGAAAACCCCATTTTTTCTCATGCAGAAGCTTTGCGCGGCAAGTGAGTAGACTTTTTGGAACATCCCGATCAGACCGGTCATCCTGCTTTTCAAAACCGCAGGTAGACAGCTTGTTACAAAACTGCCTAGTCGCCAAAGTGCCAAAAGTCTACTCACTTAGATTGCAGAGCTCCCCCGTTAGCTGCAATTCCAAGGTATTAAGCACTTCCGGACTCAGGTCGTCATACTGGACAAGAATTTGGCTTGAATTTTCAGGGACAGATGCGCCATCGGCACACCAATAACAGTCACTGATATCGATAAACGGAATACCCGAGCGCGTGAGAGCCCGCGCAAAAGAGCTTCCGCCCGTTCCGCGCTCCGCAACCACAGTGCAGTAAAGACCCGCGTCTGCATACTCAATCGAGACCTCCCCTGCCGGAAATGCCTTCCGCACAAGCGCCGCCAGGCCATCACGCGCCTCGCGAGCACGAACGCGCACGCGGTTCACATGCCGCTCGTAATCACCCGATTCCAGCAAACGAGCCAAAGCGACCTGGTCAACAGAACTCACCGACGAAGCGTAGAAACCTAGGTTGCACCCAAACCGCTCCATCAAATCATCGGGCAGCACCATGTACGCTAGACGCAACGCCGATGACAGGCTCTTCGAAAACGTGTTGGTGTAGATAACCGACTGAGCGGCATCGATTGACGCGAGCGCGGGAATCGGCTTGCCAGCAAGGCGAAACTCACAATCAAAGTCATCTTCGATGAGATACCGACCTGGTCGCTCGGCGGCCCAGCTCAGCAACGCGTAGCGACGCGCAATGCTCGTCACAAGGCCGGTCGGATACTGATGGGACGGCATCAAGTGAAGGACATCGGTCCCGCTTTTCTGCAGAGTGCTCAAGTCCACGCCCTCGTCATCCAACGGAATATGTCGAACTTTGCAGTCCATAGCCTGATAGATGCGCGTCAGGCGCAAATAGCCCGGGTCCTCAACGGCATACACCTTGTCCGCGCCAAGCAACTGAACTAACATGGTATCGAGCAGCTGGGCGCCCGCACCGATAACAATGTTATTAGGATCGATATTCATGCCCCTTGTCCCGCGCAGATGGTGAGCGATAGCGCGTCGTAGCCGAGCGGTGCCCTGTGCCGGTGCGGGCGAAAAGATCTCGCGTTCGTCTTCGGATGCCAGCGTCGCCCGTAGCGCGCTTTGCCAAAGCCGCGCCGCCTCCAAAGCGGAAGGAGAAAGTGCGTCGAATCGCTCGACCTGTCCGTTGACATCATGCGCGCTGGAGCCCACAGAGGCGGCATCTCGATCGATATTCCCCGAAGCCAAAGGCAAAACCGGTGCATCCGGAAGTTCGCAAGCGTAGTAGCCACGCCGCGGCATTGAACAAATATAGCCCTCGGCAAGCAACTGGCTATATGCATTCTCGATGGTAATGACACTGATTCCCAGATGACTGGCAAAGGCGCGCTTAGACGGAAGATGCTCCCCCGCCGCAATGCGTCCAGCTACGATATCATCTCGAATTTGCTGGTAAACGTACTCATAGAGCGATGCTTCGCCGCGTTTTTCCAAATTGTAGTCAAGCATGAGCATATCACCTGACCTTATTAAGTCATTCAATCTGGTATTAGTCTGACCTTGTCATTATCTCGAAAACTGAGTATTTCGCCATACCCAGCTCCCCGATAGGATGTTCCGTCAAGCAATGCACATGCCAACCAAGGGAGCAACCATGGCAGAACAGACCAGCAAGGCCGATCGCGTCAAACTCAATCGCGAGCTCGCGCAGATGCTCAAGGGCGGCGTCATCATGGACGTCACCACGCCCGAGCAGGCATGCATCGCCGAAGAGGCAGGCGCCTGCGCCGTCATGGCACTCGAGCGCATCCCGGCCGACATCCGTGCCGCAGGCGGCGTCTCGCGCATGAGTGACCCCAAGATGATCAAGGGCATTCAAGAGGCCGTCTCCATCCCCGTCATGGCCAAGTGCCGCATCGGTCACATTGTCGAGGCGCAGGTCCTGCAGGCCATCGAGATCGATTACATCGACGAGTCCGAGGTTCTCTCCCCAGCCGATGACGTCTATCACATCGACAAGACCCAGTTTGACGTGCCGTTTGTCTGCGGCGCCCGCGATCTGGGCGAGGCGCTGCGCCGTGTTGCCGAAGGCGCCACGATGATTCGCACCAAGGGCGAGCCGGGCACAGGCGACGTCGTCCAGGCTGTACGCCACATGCGCAAGATCCAAAAGCAGATCCGCGACGTTGTTGCTCTGCGCGATGATGAGCTCTTTGAGGCAGCCAAGCAACTGCAGGTTCCGGTCGAGCTGGTACGCGAGGTTCATGCCACGGGCAAGCTTCCCGTGGTGAACTTTGCCGCCGGCGGCATAGCGACTCCCGCCGACGCCGCGCTGATGATGCAGCTGGGCGCCGAGGGCGTCTTTGTCGGCTCGGGCATCTTTAAGAGCGGCGACCCCGCCAAGCGCGCAGCCGCCATCGTCAAGGCCGTGGCCAACTTCACCGACGCCAAGCTCATCGCCGAGCTTTCGGAGGATCTAGGCGAGGCCATGGTGGGCATCAACGCCGACGAAATCGAGATCATCATGGAGGAGCGCGGGCGCTAGTCCGGCAGAAAGGATCGCACATGAGCGATTATGCAGACCAGACGGTCGCCGTGCTGGCGGTCCAAGGCGCTTTTGCCGAGCACGAGGCAAGACTATCCGAACTGGGCGTGCACTGTATTGAGCTGAGGCAGGCGGCTGATTTGAAGCAGGACTTTGACCGCCTGGTCCTCCCCGGCGGCGAGTCCACCGTTCAGGGCAAGCTACTTGCCGAACTCGGTATGCTCGAGGAGCTTCGTGCCCGTATCGTTGAAGGCATGCCCGTCCTGGGCACCTGCGCCGGCCTGATTCTGCTGGCTCACGACCTTGCCGCCCATGACGATAAGGGGACACCGCGCTTGGCAACCATGGATGTGCTCGTTGAGCGCAATGCCTACGGCAGACAGCTCGACAGCTTTCGAACCAAGGGGCAGGTAGCCGGCATCGACGGTGAAGTGCCGCTGACGTTTATCCGCGCGCCCCGCATCGTCGAGGTCCACGGCGACGCCAAGGCCTTGGCCGAAGTCGATGGCCGTATCGTCGCCGCCCGTCAAGACAAACAGCTCGGTGTCACCTTCCACCCCGAGCTCGACGACGACACCCGCCTCCACGAGCTCTTCCTCCAAATGTAGGCAGAGTAGAAACGAGCGTGGATTTTCGGACGCATAGCGATAGACGACCACGTTTGCCCAGATAAAACCGACCAAAATAAACCTGTCCCTTTTTGGCAGGTTTGGACTATGGGAACGCCGATGTTTTGGCAACGCCAGCGAGCGCCGCCCAGGGCGAACAAGTTGGCATGAAAAAGGCAAGGCATAGACCTTCTGGTCATGCCTTGCCTTTTGAATGACAAATTGTCGCCCTGGGTGGCGCGCAGCGTCAACTAGTTACGCGGTTTGGTAAAACCGCGTAACCCAACTAAAAACGATTGCCGCGGAAGCCGCCGCCGTTGCGGCCGCCACGGTCGCCGCCGCGACCGCCGCGGTCGTTACCACGGTTGCCGCCGAAGCCGCCACGGTTGCCACCGCGATCGCCATAGCCACCACGGTTGCCACCAAAGCCGCCGCGACCGCCACGGTCGCCGCCACGGTCACCAAAGCCGCCGCGACCACCGCGATCGCCACCGCGACCGCCACGGTCGCCGCCACGGCCACCGCGATCACCAAAGCCGCCGCGACCGCCACGGTCGCCGCCACGGCCACCACGGTCGTCACGGCCGCCGCGAGGACCGCGGTCCTCGTCCAGGCCCATGGCGACGAGCGGAGCGATAACCTTATCGAGAGCGGCCATCAGCTCGGTAGCCTCCTCGTAAGAAAGCTCGGGCAGGAGCTTCTCTTTCTTGTTGGCAAGCTCGACCAGGCCCTCAGCGGCATCCTCGGCGGCGAAGACGACGATCTTGCGCATATCGCCCTCGGCGTCGTCGATGCGGCCGACCAGATCGGCAGCCTCGGCCTCGGCCATCAGGCCATCGAGCTCACGGAGGCGCATGCCCAGCAGGTCGGACATTTCCTTCTGCTCCATCTTGGGCTTGAGGTCA